>NC_009879.1:300000-385000 GCF_000014345.1 Rickettsia canadensis str. McKiel
CTATTTGTACATTTGCAGAAGAAGAAAAAGAACCTGAAAATAAAATATCGAATCAGGAAGCTTATAAGCAATTTCAAAACGTATTTGAACGTATAGAAAAGGATTACGTACAGATACCCGATAGGCAAAAAATGATAGATGCAGCAATTAACGGTATGTTAAATTCGCTTGATCCTCATTCAAGCTATTATACCGATGAGGATTTAGAAGATATTTTTACTTTTACAAAAGGTGAATTCGGCGGAATCGGTGTTGAAATAATGTATGATAGTGGAGTAATTAAGATAATATCTCCTATTGACGATTTACCGGCTTTCAAAGCAGGGCTTAAAGGTGGGGATTATATAGTAGGCGTAAATGACGAATTAGTCTCTACACTCGGTCCTCATAAAGCTATAAAAGAAATGCGTGGTACAGCCGGTACTAAGGTTAAATTGTTGATAATTAAGGAAGAAGAGGCAAAACCGCAAGAAATAGAACTTACTCGTGAAATAGTAAAAATCAAGCCGATCAAAGCACATTTAGAAAAAAATAATATTGCGTATATACGTATAACTACTTTTAATGAGTCAACAATTTCTGAGCTAAAAGCGGCGGTAAAGAAGTTGAAAATTGAAAGTAAAGATAACCTTAGAGGTATTATTCTTGATTTACGCAATAATGCTGGAGGTATACTCGATCAAGCTATTGCCGTTAGTGATTATTTTATTGATTCCGGTGTAATTGTAACAACAAAAGGTAGAACTGCATCAAGTAATAGCGAAATTAAAGCAAATGAGTTTTCGTTAAAAGCTCCCAAAGTACCTATGATAGTTTTAATAAACGGTAATTCTGCCTCTGCCTCGGAAATAGTTGCTGGAGCTTTGCAAGATCATAAAAGAGCAATAATACTTGGTACTAAGTCTTTCGGCAAAGGATCAGTTCAGTCTTTAACACAAATCAATTCTAGGGCTGCCGTAAAACTCACCATATCTAAATATTACACCCCAAGTGGTCGTTCTATTCAAGCAGAAGGAATAGAGCCTGATATTATAATTGAGCCGGCAAAAGTCGAATATCCTGAGGTAAAAAAAATAGATAAGCGTTTTTCAGAGAGTTCTTTAAAAAATTACTTAAAGAATGATAATGAAAAAAATAAAGATCATTCATCTAAAAACAAAGATAGTAAAAAAGAAACAAAAACTAAAAATAATAAACAAGAAGAGAATGAATTATCGGAATTATACAAAAAAGATTATCAATTTGCTCGTGCTTATGATGTAATTACAGGGTTAATTATTAATAAGAAGTTGGAAACAAGCGATATTAAACAAGAAGATAAGGACAAAGAGTAATATCATTCTCTGTTATTCCCACTTTGTTGTATGGATCATCCCCTATGTCATACACGTGTAGGCAGGCGGAAAAAACCTTAATATAAAATTATATTAACAAAATAAACCTAAAAAACAAGTTTTTGTAGGTTTTACTGGATTCCCCCCCGGTCTACCTGGGGCATGATATCCTAAACGTTTGTATAGGGGCCAAAGCTACAGGGTGATATCGGTGTTGAGCTAAAAAACTACTAGGTCTTGTAATGAATCATAATAAGTATATAGTAAGATTATCATTCATTATATTGTTTCTTAATATTGTCATAAATATGATGTTTTACCGTTATTTTATGATAAAAGAAATGATAGTAAAACACGTAGCTTTGGAACATACTCAAATTGTAAAACTTTACACTGATAATATTTGGAATACTCATAAGAACGTAATCAGTAAATTACATAAATTCGGTTATTTAAAATTATTACAAGATCAAGAGTTTATTGATTTTGTAAAGATTACCGCTCAATGGTTCACCAACCTTAATATTAATATTTCTATCTACGATCTTAAAGGTAATAAATTCATCACTAGTAATATGTTACATATGTATAGTGTAGAAAACTATAAAGATGATAGTTTGGTTGAGATGGTTACCGCAAAAATCGATAAATTTTTTTTAAAGTCTTTTACTTCAAAAGCTCCGCTTCAAGATGCTTTTGAAGGTATTGCAAGTCATATATTATTACCAAGGGTAATAATAGAAAATGAGAGTGACTTAACAGTGGAAGAAGCTTCTTTTGTTACTAGCTATATCCCTGTTATAGATAATAATTTAGATTACCCTGTAAATGCAGTATTTGAGATTAATACTAATATTACCAACCAGTGGAAAAATATAACATCTCTTGAGCAAAAGGTTTTTATAACTTTTATTATTATTTTTATAATATTCTGTACTATTATTATTAGTAATACTAACTATGCTAGACAAATTATTGAGGAGCAGCTTGAAACAAATAGAAATTTAAAAGCTCAAATAGTAAAATTAGAAAGAACCAGCTCTTCAAATACAAAGTTTTTTGCTAATATTAGTCATGAGTTGCGTACACCACTTAATTCTATAATAGGTTTTTCGGAAATTCTTATGTCAGAAAGGGATGCAGAAAAAAGTAAGAATTATATTAAAGATATAAATGATGCCGGTAAACATTTACTTAGTATGATTAATGATATTTTAGATCTGTCTAAAGCTTCTGCCGATAAATTAAAAGTAGATAGTATGGATCTTGATTTAAATAAATTAATTAGTTCTTCACTGGCACTTGTTAAGTCTCGTGCCGATCAAGCCGAAGTAGCTTTAATTAGTAAATTACCGAAAGAGCATGTTGTTATAAAGGCTGATCCAAAAAGGCTAAAACAAGTATTATTAAATCTTTTATCAAATGCTGTGAAATTTACAAATTCTGGAGGAAGTGTTACTATTGCACTTAAAAAAGACGAGTTAGCAAAATTAGTATATATAAAAGTTATAGATACTGGCATCGGTATTGAGGAAAAAGATATTCCAAAAACTTTGTCAGTGTTTGGTCAAATTGATAGTGAGCTTAGTCGAAAATATGAGGGCACCGGTCTTGGGTTGCCGCTTACTAAAAAGCTGGTTGAACTTATGAAAGGTAAATTTGATTTGCAAAGTAAGATAAATAAAGGTACCACCGTAACAATAACTTTTACATATGACGATAGTATTGAAATATAGGCATTGTAAAATAAGAGTTGATAGCTTTAAAATTCTACGTCATTGCGAGGAAAAACTATAAGTGTTGACAAAACAAGGAAGAAAAACATGCTAATTCGTAGTATTTTTTTTGTTATGTTTTTGGATTGCTAGACTCCTTTTAGTCGCGTAGCTCATGATGAAATCTATAGTTATTAGGCAATGCCAAAAAATTATGTAGAATATTAAAAAATTTTCGGTATTATAAGAATAAGTTATAAATTTTTAAACAATATATGAGACTGATTATCTTATTATTTACTTTTTTATTTTCTATAGTGTCCTTTGGAGAAAGCGAAACTATAAAAGGAAAGCCTTTAAAATATGTAGTAAATAATGATTTTGAAAATAGGCTAGATGAACAGGAAAAAGAAATCAGAAGATTAATTGGTGAAGTTGAGGTTTTACAGCATAAAATTGATTTGTTAACACAAAACTCAAATATTCCGAATCAAGAAGAAAATACTGAAATTTCAGAAGATAATAATTCAAAAAGCCAAGATGTTTTTGATGTAGTTTTGCTAAGAGATATGCCTGATGATACTGCTTCTAAAAAACCCATTACGGTTAATCAGGATATAGCTCCCGATAAGCAAGCTTATGATTTAGCTCTAGCTGCTTATAAAGATAATAAGCTTACTGAAGCACAAGATAAATTTAAAGATTTTATCAAAAAATATACTAACAGTTCGTTAATTAGTAATGCTTATTTTTGGTACGGGGAATGCTTTTTTAAACAAAAAGATTATAACGGAGCAGCGGTTAACTATTTAAAAGGCTATAAAGAGTCACCGAAAGGGGCAAAATCTTCCGATGGGTTATTAAAGTTAGCACTGTCCTTAGGTGAACTAAAAAAAACTCAGGAAGCATGTAATATGCTTGCTAAGCTTGATAGGGAATTTCCAACTAATAGAACGGTCGCATTAAAGAAAATGACAGAAGATGCTAAGATCAAATTTGGCTGTAAAAATAAATAAAAATAATAAAATATGACTGATATTTTAAACGAAGTATTAAGTGATCAAAATGAAGTAAAAAGGTTAATTTTTTTCAAAAAGCTTTTACCTATAATAATAATCATTTCTATAATAGTTATTACTATAATGGTTGTTATTAATAATAATAAAGATAAAAGAATTAAAAATAACCAAAAAAACGGAGATATTCTTGTTAAAACCGTTGGTTTGGAAATTATAAAAGATAATAAAGAATTAGCTTTTAATACTTTAGAGAATTTAGTTACGAATAGTAATACTAGAATAAAAGAAATAGCTGCATTAGAACAAGTAGCTATAAAGATTTCGGAAAAAAAATATTCAGAAGTGAAAGATCTGCTTAATAAAATTATTGCAAATAAAGAATATTCTGAGATTTCTACTTCTTATGCACGTATTGCATGGTGTGCCCTTGCCATTGATGATCAAAATCTAGATATTCAAGATAAAGCAAAATTGACAAAATATTTAAACTATTTTGATGATGAGAAAAAACCTTTTTGGGCTACAGCAACTATTATGAAAGCTATGTGGGATATTAAGAATAATATGACACTGCAAGTAGAAAAAAATCTAAAAAATTTATTAATTTCAAATAATGTATCTGATTTGTTAAAAGATCAGGCTAAGGCTCTACTCGTAAATTTAAATAAATAATAATTCGTACTTAAGGAAAGATATGACAAAAAAAATAGCACTTCTGTTATTACCGTGGATTTTAATTTCATGTAACGGGCTTGGACCGCAAAGGGTAAAAAATATTGTTGAACTGACGCCTAAATTATCAATACAAACTAATGAGCCGATATATTTAGATTCTAATGCAAATATATATGCGTTTAATGTAAATATGCTTAAGAATAAACAGTATAGTGTCACTACAAGCAAAACAATTACCGAGCCGGTTTTTATAGGTAATATTATTTATGCATTGGATGTTAGATCAAATATTTCTGCATTTTCTATAGAGAAAAATAAGATTATTTGGTCTTATAATTTAAGTAGACATAAAAAAGATAATTATATAGGCGGTGGAATTTTACATTATAACGGAAAGTTATACGTAACATACGGTTCAAGATTGTTAGTAGTACTAGATGCAAAATCAGGTTATGAAATAATTAGAAAAGAACTTCCGGATATTATTAGAATGAAGCCTGTTATGTTAAATGATAATACTGTCTTAGTGCAAACTATCAGTAATCAAACAATCGCTTTAAATGCAGAAACTTTAAAAACTGTATGGGAGCATGAAAGCCTTGCAGAAGTTTTATCGGCTAGTTATTTTATGAGGCCGATAGTACAACATGACAATGTAATAGTAACTTATAATTCTGGGCAAGTACTAGCCTTAAATATAAAAAACGGTGAAGTAAGATGGAATTTTGACTTTGCAAATCTTAGCGATCATATAGCTATACCAAATTTTGACGAATCAAGTATTTTGTGTGCACCCGTTCATGATAATATGAATTTATATATAGCAACCGGTCTTGGTAAGCTTATTAAACTTAGTACAGCAACTGGCAGTGTGATTTGGCATGTAAATGCAGAGGGTATCCAATCAATGTCTTTAATCGGTAATAGTCTATTTGTCACAAATAATGCAAGACAAATAGCAGCCTTTAATCCTGAAACAGGGAAGGTAAAGTTTGTAGCTGATTTAAATGACAGGAAAGATCCTAAGAAACTAAAATCTGCTACTTTTTTAGCACCTTTCATTGGAGTTGATAATAACAATAAGCGAAGTTTAAATGTTATTTCCATTAACGGTGTTTTATATAGTTTTGACTTGGATAATAATGAATTAAACATAATGCCTCATATCGGCAAAATTATAAAGAATATTCGTTATTATGGTTTAAGTACAAATAATCATCTATATTTCTCTACTGAGAGAAATATCATATTCGGAAGTAAATAGATTATATTTCACTTGACAAATGGCAGGTGTTAATGCTATTAAGTATGTTGCTTAAGTCTTTATTTAAAAAATTAAAATTAAAAGATACTATTGTGAAAACTTATTCTGCAAAACCATCGGAAATTGAAAAGAAATGGTGGGTTATAGACGCAAAAAATATTGTACTCGGACGACTCGCTAGCAGAGTTGCTAATATGCTACGCGGTAAGCATAAACCTAGCTTTACTCCTCATTTAGATTGTGGTGATAATATAATCATAATAAATGCAGCGCATGTAAAATTAACAGGTAAAAAAGCAAATACTAAAGACGGCAAAATATATTACAGACATACAGGATTTCCAGGGGGTATTAAAAATACTACGGCAGGTAAAATCTTAGCCGGTAAACACCCTGAGAGAGTGATTAAAATGGCTGTAAAACGAATGATTACAAGAAATGCTTTAGGTGCTAAGCAAATGAGTAATTTGTATGTTTATGCAAATAGTGATCATCCTCATGTAGGACAGGAGCCTGTTATTTATGATTTTGCAAGCCAAAATCCAAAAAATAAAAGTAATTACCTATGACAAAGTTAAAGATTAAGACAGACAAGCCATTAACTACAGCAGTTCTAACTTCTAAGAAGCTAACAGTAAAAGCACCTAGAGAAAAAATAGATAGTGCAAGTAAGTTTTATGCTACAGGGAAAAGAAAAAATGCTATAGCACGAGTATGGCTTAAAGTAGGAAAAGGAAAAATAGTTGTTAATAAAAAAACAATCGACCAGTATTTTTCTTCTGAAACTTATGTGAAAACAATCTTACAACCTTTTGTTTTAACAAAAACTATTGATCAGTATGATGTAATTTGTACCGTTAGAGGTGGAGGAATTTCAGGACAAAAAGGAGCTATTTTACATGGGATTTCTAAAGCTCTAGATAAATCTGCTCCGGATTTTCATGCTATGTTGCGTAAAGGCGGTCTTTTAACACGTGATTCTAGAGTAGTAGAGCGTAAGAAATACGGACAGCGTAAAGCACGTAAGAAAACACAATTCTCTAAACGTTAAGATAAAATTTAAGGTATTTGCCATTGTTGCATGGCTCTAATAATCACTCCCGCTTTTGCAACAACTTTAGTTAGCGCAATATCTGTTAACAATATATTATTTCTCCCCTGGCGGGGTAGCTCAGTTGGTTAGAGCGACGGAATCATAATCCGTGTGTCGGGGGTTCAAATCCCTCCCTCGCTACCATTCATTCATCTTTTTGAAAGTTCTAGTTTTTTAATAAATTTTTGTATAAGATAAATGTATAAATATTTTAATTAAGCTCTTTGGAGGTTTCTAACAAGATTTAATTTTCATTAAAAAATATATCAAAATAACAAATATATCAAAATAACAAATCAATTAGAAACTTTCACAGAGTCTAGCATTTTATGACATTGATTTTAAAACTTTAATTTTTATATTTATAGTCTGATATATGTCAGATCATTACCTAAAGGGTTTATGTATCTAAAAGATATCGACCCTACAATTATCCAAAGTATGTGTTATTATGCAGATGAAAATTTTGTTGGTAAAAAGGTAGAGGGTTATAAAGCACCGGAAGCAATTTTAACCATAGACGCTGCGATGATTATTCACTTAATTATATATGATGCATATAGACCACAAAAAGCTGTAGAACACTTTTAAAGATGGACCAAAGATAATATTGATCAAAAAAATAAGAAAAACTTTTATTCATATATAGATAAGTCTAAATGTTTTACATTAGGCTTATATAGCTGAAAGATCCAGTGCATATAATGAATGTAGTACAGTAGATTTATTAATAAAAAACTTTGGCATAGAAGTTATCTAAAGTCATTAAGAGAAAGTTGAAAGACGAGCGTGTTATATCCTATTTAATAGCAGACATGTTGACCTATTTTATGCAGCTTCACATCATGATAATAAATTAGTTGATAAGCAATATTTAGCAAAGCAAAACATTACATTCTGAAATATAAAAACATAATTTTAAAGCATGTCAAATTGAGTAGTAGCATTATATACTTGAAGATGAACATTATAAAGATTAATATTTTAACTTTAATATAGAATAAAAAACTATGACAGTATTAAGTGAAAAAAAATGTATTCCGTGTGAGGGTGGAGTTCCACCACTTGAGAAAAAAGAAATTGATAAATTATTAGCTGAATTACAAAATGAATGGCAAGTAAATGAATTAGGACATCTTTATAAGAAATATAAATTTCCTAACTTTGTAAAAGCTCTGGACTTTGCAAATAAGATAGCTGCAATTGCAGAACAGGAAGTACATCATCCGAATCTAAATATATCTTGGGGAGTATGCAATGTTGAAATATGGACTCATAAAATTAATGGTCTTACGGAAAACGATTTTATATTGGCTGCAAAAATAGAAAGTAAAATCTAATTGTTTTTGGGCTGTAATAGTTAATTATTTAAGTGAAAATAATAATAGCAAAGGATGAGCAGCTAAATGATGGTTTCTTATTAAGTTATTGAATTATAAGAATTAATAATCTTAATAATAAGCTATACTTATTATAAACATAAAAGTAACATTATGCCAAATTATCATATTAAGTTTTTACCAAAGGTATATTCCATGCATTTAAAACTTTTTCGAATACCTCTTTTGAGATGAGCATACTGATCATACTTTGTACATATTGCTGAAAAAATATATTTTATGTGGATTGGTTAAAGAACTCAAATTTACATTTGAAGATATAAATTCGTGGTTTTTAATGCTGTAAGATCACATTGATAAGGTTAATTGGGAAACTGAACCCACCACAAATTACTTCCTAAGTAATTTTATTATAAATAAAGAATCAATAATATTATATGGTTGAATCTAGTTGCGATATTAGTTTTGTCTAGAGGTACAAAATGAGTGTGCTTGTATTTATATTTTAGGCAATGATACAGATACCTCATTATAAATGCTGATCAACAAAATAGTGATCAGCATAATGTATGTCTAGGTTTCAAATAGAGGATCAAGAGGCTCTGAATAATTAAGTATATAAAACTCTTACTGAATTAATGAGTCAAATTCTTTTACGACGGCTTGATAAAGTTTCCGTTTGAAAGGAATTATAATAGATAATAGCTCGTTAAGTGATGCCCAACGCCATTGGTCAAATTCCGGATTAGAGGTATTGATATTAATATCTTCGTTATTTCCGGTAAATCTAATTAGAAACCAGCGTTGTTTCTGTCCACGAAAATTACCATTCCACAATTTAGGTATTAAAAAACTTGGTAAATCATAACTATACCAGCATTTGCTTTCGGCAATAATATATCCTTTATCACTCCCTATTTCTTCGAGCATCTCACGCATTGCTGCAATACTTGGAGTTTCGCCGGGCACTATACCACCTTGCGGCATTTGCCATGCAGATATTTTTGTATCTATTCTTTTACCGACGAATATATGGTTATCAGCATTTAATATCATCATGCCGACTCCTGGTCTATATGGTAAATCAAGATGTTTTTTAGAAGCATTTCTCATTATTTTTTTACTTTAAAAAATCAATTATAATTTTACTACTTTATTTTTACCTGTTCTTTTAGCTTCATACATAGCGTTGTCAGCACGTGCAATGAAAGATTCTATTGATTCTTCTTTTTTATATTCCGTAACTCCAATTGAAATAGTTTTTTTTAAAGGTTCTATTTGATCTTCAATGTGAAAATCCATATACTCTATTTTAACTCTCACTCTCTCCGCAGTTTCAATTGCTTTAGAAATATCTATATCCGTTAAGAGTATAGTAAATTCTTCACCGCCAAATCTTGCTATTAAATCTGTTACTCTGAGATTATTCTTCAAAATACGGGATACAATTGTTAAAATCTTATCGCCTGCTTGGTGACCATAAGTATCGTTTACATATTTAAAATTATCGATATCACACATAAGTAAATATAATTTAATACTTTCTTTATTAGCTTTCTCAATCATTTGTTTGAGGTGTATATCGAAATAGCGACGATTAAATAAGCCGGTTAAGCAGTCTTTAGCTGCTAAATTAACACTTTGTTCAAGATAATTACGTAAATTATCTTGATACTGCTTACGCCTTAATTGTGTTCTAATTCTAGCAAGCAATTCACTTTCCTCTATAGGATAAACAAAGTAATCATTAATGCCGAGTTCAACACCTTTCACAACTAAAGGCATACCGTCTTCATCAATTTGTAAAATTATTACCACTCCGCTTATTTTTGCTTTACGTCTTAAAATAACACTGATTCTTAAAGGATCGTCATTTTCGAGTGTACTACTGATAATTACTAAATCAGGTGTATATTCATTTATAATATCTAATTCATCGGAATTACTGATCACCTTTATACTTGCGGTAATCTTAAGTAACATTTGCCTTATATTTTTTGCTTGTACTACATCATCATTAATGAGTAATATTTTTTTATCTGCAAAAGTGTCATGCATTTCAATATTTGTGACACCTAATAATGCATTAGTGCTATTACGAAGTTTTAATTCATCAATTAAGCTTTTCATTCTGTATAACGATTTAAGCCTTACAAATAAAGCAGTATCATTAATCGGCTTTGTTAAAAACTCATCAGCTCCTGCTTCAAGACCTTTAACTCGATCATCAATATCGGAAAGTGCAGTTACCATTACAACTGGTATATGAGTAGTTTCCAGATTGGTTTTTATCCTTTTACATACCTCAAATCCATCCATTTCCGACATCATAACATCAAGTAGTATAATATCAATTTTTTCCTTTGTAAGAATTGCTAATGCTTCTTTGCCGCTATTTGCAGTAAGAACCGTATAATACTCTTTTAAAAGTTTAGCTGTTAGTAACTTGATATTAGTTTCTATATCGTCTACTACTAATATTGTGGTCATAAGATTAAATTCTTGTTTTTAAAGGAAAAAATTTGTATATTTATACTTTATTTTAAGTCTTAACATGTATAATATATGAAAATTTCAGCAAATTCAATTAGAACAGGTAACATATTAGTGTATAGTAATGATTTATGGGTTGTAAGCAGAACGCCGGAACATACGCAACCTGGAAAAGGTGGAGCTTATGTACAAGTTGAGATGAAAAATTTAAAAACAGGGACAAAGCGTAACGAAAGATTCAGTTCTTCCGATTATTTAGAAAAAGCCGAACTTGAACAAAAAGATTATCAATTTTTATATTTTGAAGGTAACGATTTAGTATTGATGGATATAAAACATTTTGATCAAATAAATGTGCCCAAGGAAATTTTAGAAGAAAAATTACCTTTCTTAGCTGAAAATATGATTGTTAAAGTCGAGTTTTATAATGAAAAACCTTTAAATATTGAGCTTCCTCCAACCGTTATAATTGAGATTAGTGAAACTGATCCGGTAATAAAGGGAGCAACGGCTACCGCTTCTTATAAACCGGCAATTTTAACAAACGGTATTAAAGTTAAAGTACCGCAATATTTAGAAATAGGGGAAAAAATTGTTGTCAAAACTGATGATATGACATATGTCGAAAGAGCAAAATAAGTATACTACTTAAAAAAAATGGCGTTGTCGTTCTACAAGAGCTACGGTACGAACTATATTAAGTATATACTGCGTTCCGATGACTTTGAACTTATTGCTCTTTTTAAAGTTGAGCTTCGTATACTGTTCATTTACTTTAATATTAATTAAATGCAGCCTATAACTAATTTATTAATTAATGCCCTGCGTAAAGCAGTTAAGTTTTTGCATAGGGATTTTTTAGAACTCGAAATGCTACAAAAAAATGCTGTAAGAAATGAGGAATTTTGCAAGCGATCTTATTTAAAATTGAAAACTTTATTATGTGAAGAATTACAAAAACATACAAAATATTTATTTTTTTCAGAAGATAAATTCGATTTAAATAATAATTATGATAGTGTTTTTTTAATGAACCCTATAGATAGCTTAAATAATTTCGTTAGAAGCATACCTTTTTTTGCAATATCTGTCACTTATTTAAAAAGGAATCAAGGAGTTTTAACTCCTATTTCTACAGTAATATATTTTCCCGCTCTTAATGAAATTTATTATGCTGAAAAAGGTAAAGGAGCTTGGATAGAAAAAAATAATTTAAACTCTCATTATCAAAGATTAAGACTTAGAGTTTCTGATAATGCCGATTTAAAGAACTGTTTAGCAATTATTGAAGATTTAAATCGTAATAATTTGGGGGAGGAGATAGATAATATTAGATCTTTTGGTTCTCCTTGCTATGCAGCTACGCTTGTAGCGTCAGGTAAAGCTGATTTGATATGTTTATCATTATTAAATTTTACATTATATTATGCATTTGAGCTTCTTATTAAGGAAGCAGGCGGTATAATTATAGATTCTAGCAATAAATTTATATATTCAAATCGCTATCTTGCTAAGAAACTTAAAAAATATTAGATAAGAAATTATTTTAGATTTGCATTTTTATTGTTAGAATATAATAATATTACTATATAATTATTATGCATAAAGTTATGGCACATTATAAACAGTTTGAATTTGACTGTGATTTTGGTGGACAAAGATCCAAGTTTAAATTTTATATAGGTACGCCGCAAGAAGGGCATCATCCGCTACAATTTCAAGCAAAATGGTTATCTGAGGAACGAGGCGGTACTATTCCTGATGAGGTTATGAAAGCAATATCACAGCTAAATGATCTTGCCAAAAAAAATGGTGTTCCACTGTCGGATTTATGCGTATATGCTCTTGGTACTGCTCAAGAAGTCCAAACTCAAGAAGAATATGAAGACAAGAATGAGAACCAAGAAGATAAAGCAGAGCAGGCATAGTTAAATAATAAGGAGATTCATAGAGATTAAAATGAAACACTATAATGATTTATTTAAAATTATTCACCGCGAAGGATATATCTTTATTGCTAGTTTTGCATTAGTAAGTTTTTTATTAGCATCATTTAATACAAAACTTGGCTGTATTGGGTTTATTGCTACTGCGTGGTGTATTTACTTCTTTCGTAATCCCGATCGATATGTGCCTATAAATGATGATTTGGTCATAAGTCCTGCAGATGGAGTAATTCAAGAAATTAAGGAAGCCTTGCCTCCGCCGGAATTAGGGCTTGGTGATGTGGCAATGATTAGAGTTAGTATTTTTCTAAATATTTTTAATGTACATGTTAATAGAATTCCAGCAAACGGAAAAATTTTAGCTCTTCATTATAATCCAGGAAAGTTTTTTAATGCTTCACTTGATAAAGCTAGTATTTATAATGAACGTCAATCAGTATTAATGGAAACTGATCAAGGGCAGAAAATTATTTTTGTTCAAATAGCTGGACTTATAGCAAGGCGTATAATTTGTGATTTAGAAGAGGGGAATGAAGTTAAAACAGGTGAGCGGTACGGTATAATTCGTTTTGGTAGTAGAGTAGATGTTTATCTACCGTTGAAAACAGCTTTATTAGTGAGTAAGGGGCAGACCACTATAGGCGGTGAAACTATCATTGCTGATTTTGGACGTAAAAAAACAGCACAATTCAAGTTTAAGAGGAAGTAGATATTTTTACGTGTAGTCAGGTTTGATCCACTGCTATATGAGCGTCTAGAATATTACATTCCGGTAGATGCAGGAATCTAGTAGAACATATAAAAAACAAGTTTTGTATATGTTTGTTTTATCAAATATGCAATTTTTCAATTAAGGTTATTTTTATCTGGATTCCTGTTTTCACAGGCATGAAGTAAAAGACGTATATTTATTAAAATACATTTTGAGTATAAAATTGTTAAAAATTCGAAAATCTATAATAACTAAGCCTGTACCTATAATAAAATTAATTCCCAACTTTATTACGTTGCTTGGTCTTGTAACCGGTATGAGTTCTATAAAATTTGCTTTGGATAGTAGATGGGAACTTGCGGTATATTGCATTATAGTAGCGGCAATTATTGACGGTATCGATGGTAGAATAGCAAGGATGCTAAATGCAGCTAGTCCATTTGGTGCAGAGCTTGATTCATTATGCGATTTTGCTAATTTCGGTATTGCTCCTGCTTATTTAATATATTTATGGTCTTTTCAACAATATGAGTATAAGGTATTGTCATCAGCAGTTATGCTATTATTTATAGTGTGTATGGCGTTGCGTTTAGCTCGCTTTAACGTTGGTATTTATCAACCGACACAAGATAAAAAAACTGAATATTTTTTTACCGGTTTACCTGCTCCATGCGGTGCTTTACTTGCTTTAACGCCTGTAATGATAGATTTTGAAATCGGTACGTTATTAAATATCAATACTCGTACTCACACTATAACAATTAATATATACTTGGCTATTATAGCTTTGCTACTTGCTAGTAGGCTTCCTACAATCTCAACAAAAAATTTAAGTATTAAACCTGAGTATTTATCGCTTGCAATGATTTTAGTTGCTATTGTTATTATAAATCTTATCATATATCCATGGTATTCAATGCCGTTAATTGCAGTTATATATATTCTTTCTATACCAATTTGTTATTTTTTTAAACATAGAGGATATTGGTCAAATTAAATGCTGAGGGTATTACAACACGCTATCAACAAATATACACATCATCCATTTACTAAATATGTAATTATTATAGCCTTAGTAATATTTATTTATTTTGGATATAGAATTTATGTTTGGGCAAATACACAATCCACGGATAATGCTTACATAGATGCAGATATTTCAAACGTTAGTGCTGAAGTTAGTGGTGTTTTAATAAAGTTATTTGTCACTAATAATACTAAAGTTAATAAAGGTGATCTGATAGGTGAAATTGATGATAGAGATTATAAAGCAAAGCTTGCAGCACTTGAAGCATCTATTGAAGCTTGCAAAAAAAATATAGAAATTATAGAACAAAAAACCTCAATAGGGCGGATTAGCTTGGAACAAGCGGCTGAAAAATTAAAGCTTACTAAAATAAGCTTTGATATTGCTACAACGGATTTTACTAGGGTGCAGGAATTAAATAAGGCAAAATTGGCTAGCTCTAAAACATTAGATGATGCTAGAAATAATTATCAAAAAGCAAAAACAGCTTATAAACAAGCACAATTAGATTTAGATATATCTAAACAAAATGTTGCTCTTTTAGATCTTGAGAAATCTGCAGCAAAAGAAAAATTCAAAGAATTAACAGAAAATAAAAAAGTTACCTTAAGAAGCTTACAAAGTACTAAACTTATTGCTATGGTATCGGGTATATTCGGTAATAGTAGTTTAGCAATCGGAAATTATATATTACCTGGAAGAGTCTTGTTCTCTATAGTTCAAGATAATACTATGTATATTCAAGCTAATTTTAAGGAAACGCAAATTAAGAAATTTAAGTCCGGTATGAAAGTAAAAATTGAGTTTGATGCTTTGCCTAAAAAAGTAATTTACGGGAAGATTCGTAATATTGCTCCTGCTACCGGTTCTAAATTTAGTTTAATCCCACCCGATAATGCTGCCGGTAATTTTACTAAGATAGTACAACGTGTACCTGTTTTAATAGATTTTGAATCCCCAAATGCCAATTTAGTGCCAGGCATGTCAGCAATAGTATCAATTAGAACTGATCAAAAGATATAAAAATTATGATTATATATATTGTTAGCGATGATAGTGCATTTGCTGCTATAAAATATATACTTATATACTTGATCCTCACAGAATTCTCATAGTCAAAAAATCATGTAAAATATTATAATGATTTATCTATAGGTCCATTATTTGATGTAGATAGTATTAACCCTCCTGCTAGAATGATCTTTTGGGAAAAATTATTACAGTAAAGAATTATTGTATCTCTACCATACAATGAAACCTATAAGTACTAATACCTTAAAATTATGGGCTCAAGAATGAAATATAATCAGTAATATTTCCAATTATATACGTAGGCGAGGCTTGAGTATCAACTAGAGTAGTAGGTGAGGTGATGGGTAGATCATATTTCGCATAGCGAATGCTTTGGAGGTTAAAAGTTCTGATAGATATTGATAAGGTAAAAATGTAGCAAATGCCACATCATTACAGGGTACATATTCCCGCGAAACTTTTTATGTACTTAAAAATATTAACTTCTTATTATTTACCCGTTAATTCTGCTAATTCTTTTTTTAGTTTTATTACTAAAATTTGTAATTTTTCAAATTCTTCGCGAGTGACGTAGTGACCTTTAAGTATTTTATCCTCAATTATGCTGCAGCTTTTATCCACTATACTATTTAAAGCTTTTTGTGCTACGCTGCTAGCTCCTACTGCAACTTTTATAATATCGTTTGTTTTCATCATAGTACCTCTATAGATAACGCATGTAGACCGTTATTAAATTCATCGACAAGTAAGTTATTAATAGTGCGATGATTAGCAATTAGGCTTTTCCCCTGTAAAATTTTTGCAGAAATTCTTATTTTTATATGGCTGTGGATTCCATCATAGTGACTCGTATGTTTATAGCTTTCATCTATTATTTCTTGAAAATATGGTTTTAACACACTTAATTTCGCTTGTATCCTTTCTATGCGGCTCATATTTTTATTTTTTATTTCATTTACAGTAAAAATATCCTACTATTCTTAAGTATATAATTTTATGATAAAAATGGCAATGTCGGAATTAATAACGGATTATAAAGATTTACAAGATGAGATAGATAAATTGGAAAAAGGTGTATGTTTTGCTTGTAGATTAGTTAATTATGATGAAATAGAATTTATAGAGCAAGATAAATACTTTATAATTAAAGATTTAGCTCAAATCATTGAAAATGTAAGCGCAGAACTTAATATTTTGTCAAAGTTTAAGAAAATAAAGCAAGATAGAATATTATTTATCCTAAATACTATTGATTCTAACTTAATTAAAAATTTTGCTAGAAAATTATACTTATTTTCGCAGCTTTATATTAATGAACAGAAGCCGGCAATTTATATGAATTGTTGTATTGCTAGTATTAAATTTCCAAAAGTAAGTAATAATGCTAAAGAAATTGAAAAAACATTAAATATGTTACTTGCACAAAATAATAATTATTATTACCGTGAATATAGCAGCACAGCACATGATTTGGGAAATATACGAAAATCTAACCTTCAGCTTAACTTACTACGACAAGCCTTAGCAAACAAGACTATGCGATTTGCTTACCAACCTATAATAGATCGCAGTACTATGAAAATTCAATATTATGAATGTCTGCTTCGTATACCTGATGAGAATGGTGTTTATATTTCCGTAGGTCCTATAATTCCTATTGCTGAAAATAAAGGATTAATTTTTATAATTGATCAAATTGTTTTAGATATGACTGTTAATGAACTTGCCCAAAACCCAAACTTAATATTAGCTGTTAATATTTCAAATATAGGAACAATCGATGAAGCTTTATGGGAAATAGCAGAAAACTTATTAAAAGCTTATAATGTTCGAGATCGCTTAATTATTGAAATTACGGAAACTTCTTTCAATGAGCATTATGATAAAATAATTTTGTTTATTAATAAGCTACGTCAGTATGGATGTAAATTTGCATTAGATGACTTTGGTTCAGGTTTTACTTCTTTTAAACAACTCCAAAGCTTACCTATTGATATTATCAAAATTGACAGTAAATATGTACGTAGTATTACAAGTGACGTACAAAGTAGGTATTTTGTAGAAAGATTAATTAGAATTTCAGAAGATTTAGGTATTGCAACGGTAGCTGAATTCGTAGAAAACGGAGAAATAGCTAAATTTTTAATTGATCTAAAAGTTGGTGGGTTACAAGGGAATTTCTATTCTGAAGCAAAGTTTGATAGGGTGGATGTCATTCCTACAGAGTCGGGAATATAGATTGTAAGGAAAAACATAGTTTTGATAAAGTAATCTCTTGCCAAAGTCCTTAGATTGCGACGCTCTCTTTGTTCGCTTGCAATGACATGAATTATAACCCTTGACAACATCCATAAAAATCTATATGCAAAACTCAACTTTAAATGATTAAACTTAGATGCTGTTACTTGAATTAAAAAAAATTAATCAAACCTTAGAAACTATACATTTTATAGGTATCGGTGGCGTTGGAATGAGCGGTATTGCCGAGATATTACATAATCTAGGTTATAAAGTACAAGGTTCTGATTTAGTAGAAAATTATAATACTAAAAGGCTTGAGTCATACGGCATTAAAATATTTTTAGGACATGTTCCACAAAACATTACCAATGTTTCATATGTTGTTATTTCATCGGCAATTAATCCAGATAATCCTGAAATACAAGAAGCATTAGAACGTAAAATTCCGATTATTAGACGTGCGGAAATGTTGGCTGAACTTATGAGATTAAAATGT
Organism: Rickettsia canadensis str. McKiel; assembly: GCF_000014345.1. Classification (NCBI taxonomy): domain Bacteria; kingdom Pseudomonadati; phylum Pseudomonadota; class Alphaproteobacteria; order Rickettsiales; family Rickettsiaceae; genus Rickettsia; species Rickettsia canadensis. Next base: position 318,388 of record NC_009879.1, read on the forward strand.
TCCGTAGCAGTTTCGGGATCGCACGGTAAAACCACTACTACTTCTCTAGTTGCTTGTTTATTTGAGGCAGCAGGCTTATGTCCCACGGTTATTAACGGTGGAATTATAAATAACAGATCTACTAATGCATATCTTGGTTCAAGTAATTATTTAATTGCGGAGGCCGATGAGTCCGATGCGACATTTATTCATATCCCATCAACTATTGCGATAATAACTAATATTGATCCTGAACATTTAGATTATTATAAAGATTTTGCAACATTAATTAGTGCTTTTAGAAGCTTTATTATCAATTTGCCGTTTTATGGTTTTGCAGTTTGCTGTATCGATCATAAAATAGTTCGTAAGTTAGTAGATGATATTACCGAAAGGAAGATTGTTACTTATGGCATTGATTCGGCTGATGCTCATATTATAGCATTTAATATTAACACTGATATTGCATCCTCTACTTTTGACGTAAAAATTAGTTTACCAAATGTGCTAGGTACAACGATTATTGAAAAAATTACTATTCCAATACCTGGAAGACATAATATTTTAAATAGCCTTGCTGCAATTGCTGTTGGGATAGAATTAGATTTTGGTATTAAAGCTATTAAAAATGGCTTTAATAATTTTAAAGGGGTGAAGAGGAGGTTTACTAAGGTAGCTGAATATAATATGGCTTCAATTATCGATGATTATGCTCATCACCCTGAAGAAATTAAAGCAACGCTTGCTACGGCTAAAAATATAGCAAATAAACAAAATGGTAAAGTTATTGCTATTTTCCAGCCTCACAGATATTCAAGAATGCAGCATTTATTTGATGATTTTATGCTTTGCTTCGCTGATGCCGATATACTCTATATTACCGATATATATGCTGCAGGTGAAAACCCTATAGAAGGAATAACAGGACAAAGTTTAGTTGATAAGATTACTAAGAATAAGTATCACGATCAAGCCAATTTTCTAGCCACACTAGATGATGCGGTTGGAGTTATTATAGATAATGCAGTTTCCGGTGATGTGATCATTATGATGGGAGCAGGTAATATTTCAAGTTTTGCAAATGAGTTACCAAAAAAATTTGGTAATTTATGATGACGTTACCGATAGTAAAAGGCGAGTATAAAAAAGATTATAATTTAAAACATTTGACATGGTTTAAAGTAGGTGGTAATGCCGAAATTTTCTTTAAACCTTTTGATAGCGAAGATTTAGCAAGTTTCTTGAGACAAAATAAGCAAAAATTACCTATAACTACTTTTGGTGCAGGCTCAAACATTATTATAAGAGACGGCGGTATAGAAGGCGTTACAATAAAGCTTGGTCAGAGTTTTAGTAATATTGATTTTATAGATGATAATCATTTAGTAGTGGGCAGCAGCTGTCTTAATTATAATTTAGCAAAATTTTGTCAAGCAAATGCTATTTCCGGTTTTGAGTTTTTAGTAGGTATTCCTGGTACTATTGGTGGTGGTGCTGCTATGAATGCCGGTGCTTACGGCTCTGAATTTAAGGATATTATAGTTAGAATTGAAGCGATCGACTTTGCAGGAAACTTTCTAACATTTACTAACGAAGAAATCGGTTTTAAATATCGTAGTAATAATTTACCAAAGAATTTAATTATTCTCAAAGCCATTTTTAAAGTAAATAAAGGCGACAGTGAAAATATATTATTACGGATGAATGAAATAAATGCTACGAGATCACGGACGCAACCTATTAAGGAACGTACAGGTGGTAGTACTTTTGCAAATCCTGAGGGGGGGCTTAAATCGTGGCAGCTTATTGACAAAGCAGGACTTAGAGGCTATAGAATAGGTGGTGCTTCGGTGTCAGAACTTCATTGTAATTTTATGATAAATAACGGTGATGCTACTGCTAAGGATTTAGAAGATTTAGGGAATTTTGTTAGGCAAAATGTATTTGAAGATAGCGGTGTTAAATTAAACTGGGAAATAAAACGAATCGGTAAATATGTTTAGGATGTCATTCATGCATTCTATGTCCATTCCTGCTTCCGTGGGAATGACAATAAGAGCCATGCGAAAATATGCATCAATATCAAATACATTGGGTGGAACATTCTGAAGTTAAAATATTGAGTAATATAGTTGTTCGACTTGAATACAAGGAGCGAGGAGTGAAGTCTATAACTAATAGGAGAGCGAGACACGATGCAGTAAGTGAGTCCAAATCAATTGACTATAGCGGTAAAAAGCATATAGCGTTAGTAGCAGGTGGTATGTCTGCTGAGCGTGAAGTATCTTTAGTGTCAAGCAAAGGGGTAAGTAAAGCCTTAATTGCATTAGGATATAAAGTAACCTTTATTGATATGGGAGCAGATATTGCATTTAAATTACAAGAAATAAAGCCTGATATCGTTTTTAATTGTCTACACGGTACATATGGTGAAGACGGTTGTTTGTCAGGATTACTTAATATAATGCGGATTCCTTATACTCATAGCGGTGTGTTATCTTCAGCGTTAGCATTCGATAAAATATATTCTAGGAGCTGGTTTTTAACAAATAATATTAATATGGCAGAAAGTATTGTCGTAAATAAAAGCGATAATATAAAGATTGAACCTATGAAACGACCATATGTAATTAAGCCTATAACGCAAGGATCAAGTATCGGTATTGAAGTAATATTTGAAGAAGATGATTTTAACTTTGCCAATTATGATTTTCCTTATGGTGATCAGGTAATAATAGAGAAATATATAAAAGGGCGAGAGTTGCAAGTAGCAGTATTAAATGGCAAAGCTTTAGGAGTTTTAGAGATTAAATTACTGAAAAATCGTTTTTATGATTATGAGACTAAATATACTGAAGGATTTGCTGAGCATCTTTGTCCTGCTCCAATACCTACTAATTTATATGACAAATTACTTATAGAATCAGAAAAAATTTATAAAACAATGAATTGCAAAGGTCCTGCTAGAGTAGAGTTTCTTTTAGAAGATCAAACAAATAAATTATATGCTTTGGAGATAAATACTCACCCAGGTATGACTCCTTTGTCAATAGTGCCAGAAATTGCAGCTTATGCAGGGATAAATTTTACTAACTTAATTGAAGAAATTATAAAGGCGGCAAGCTTTGAATCATGAGACAAAAAACAATCTCAAATAAACAAAAACAGACAAAAAAAACTAATAATATCTCATTACGCCGTAAATTAGGACTAATGTACACAAAAGCAATATTAGCGCTTAAGGTTGCTTTAATGATTTTTGTATGTCTATTTGTTTTTACAAAATATTTTGCCGGCGTAAAAACCTACTTAACAACAAATATATATAAAATAACAACAAAACTTGGTTTTAAACTTGAGAATGTTATAATTGAAGGACAGCAAAATGTCGATGAACCTACAATATTAAAGGTTTTAAATGCGAGTAGTGGTAGCCCTATTTTTGCTCTTAAGTTAGATGCAATTAGAAATAATTTAAAAAAAAATAAATGGATTAAGGAAGTATATGTCACTCGAAGGTTACCAAATACGGTATATATAAAATTATTTGAAAGAGAACCTATTGCTATTTGGCAAATCAATAATCAGCTTTTCTTGGTTGATGAAGAAGGTTACAAAATTAGTAAAAATATTCAGCCTTTTCCTCATTTATTACATGTTGTAGGGGAAGGGGCAAATATCTATGCAGGTAAATTAGTAAGTGAGCTACAGAAATATCCGGCATTAATTAATAAAACTTCAGCCGCTGTAAGGCTTGGAGATAGAAGGTGGGATTTAAATCTTGAAGGTAATATAAGTATTAAGTTACCTGAAAAAGAGTTTGAAGAAGCGTTAAAATATATCGATGCACTCAATAAAGCTAACAAGTTATTTAACCAAAATTATAAGGTTTTGGATTTGAGAGATAGGAATAAGTATTATATAGAGAAGTACTAATTGGCATGAAAATAATTTACATAAAAAAATGAAAGAGAAAATATCAAATTTTGTTACACTTGATTTCGGTAGTAGTAAGATTGCCGTAATTGCTGCCTATATTAGTAAAAAAGGTGAGATTAAAGTAGCAAGCCAAAATTTGCATCATTCTAAAGGTATAAAATCAGGAGTTATATCAGATTTAAAAAATGCGGAAACTAGTATTGTTTCGGCAATTTACGCACTTGAAAAAGATTGCGGTAAAAATATCAAAAAAATTATATTATCGTTATCAGGTGCTGATACTAAATCTTATTATATAAATTATACAATGAAAGTGAACGGACAAACTGTAACACAGCAAGATATTAAAAAATTATTACAAAAAGCATTGCTTGAATTTAAAGTTAAACACCAAGAAATTATTCATTATTTTCCTCTTGAGTTTACCCTTGATAATAATTCAGTTGAAAACCCTATAGGTATGTACGGTAGAGAACTTAGTTGTGAATTACATATTATTGCAGCTAGTTCAAATATGTTATCAAATATTGTACAATGCTTCGCTAAATGTCATGTTGAAGTCACAAATATTACTCTTGCAATTTATGCTTCTGCTATTAGCTGTCTTACAAATGATGAAAAAAATCTAGGTTCGCTTATCATCGATATGGGAGATAAAACTACTTCTTTTGGTATTTTTTTTGCAGGTAAATTAATATATACGGGGCATATAAATGTAGGTGGTTTTCATATTAGCTCAGATATTGCTAAAGTTTTTGGTATTGATTTTGTTACAGCAGAAAAATTAAAAATTTTATACGGTAATGCAACTATACCTTTATTTGAGAAAGATAGTATTATCAATATGGATGATTTTCAAGTTGATACTCATCATAATTTAAATACGTCTGTAACACTTTATCAATTGGCTGAGGTAATAAGAGCAAGAGCTGAAGAAATATTATCAATGGTAAAAGCAGAATATGACAAAGCAACAAAAGGACAAGTTGAAGTTTTGAGAGTTGTAATTACGGGCGGCGGGTCTCAGCTTAGAGGACTTAAAGAGCTTTCAAATAGAGTTTTTGAAAAACAGAGTAGAATCGGTAAACCGGAGATTATTGCTGGTTTTATAGAAGATAATAACCCTGCTATATATGCGGCAACTATAGGTATGCTAAAGATTCATGCATTAAAACAGCAAAAAGAATTTGCTCATATTAGATTTGATGAAAATAGCAGTTTCTTTAAAAAAGCCTTTGATTGGTTTAAGGAGAATGTTTGAAAAGATAAGATTTTAAAAACCTTATCTCTATTCAATATTACTTGACTTATTAAGTATTTTCGATATTACCTCTAAATTTAATGTATAATAAGCATCAGTAATTGACACTTGGAACATTTTTTTTGAGTAATTACTCTGTAAAAGATTTATTCATCCATGCTACTAATAGAGTTGCATAAAAGCCATTCTGGGGTAGAAGTAGTGCGAGCAATTTTGAACCTGTTGTAAGTAATAACGGTTTTTTCTATTACTGCTTTAACTATATACGGATTTCCTGTTTTAATAGTTATAACTGTATGTGAATCAGTGGCTTTTTCTTCTCCAGTTAATATTTTAGCTATAGTCTTTATAGTCCAATATGAATCATTAGTTTTTACCATTTGCTCAAGTGTTTCTTGTACTATGTTAGTGTTACATGTTTTAATAGCTATATCAAAATGTATAGCATTAGCTATATTCTTACTTTGTTAAGTAGTATTTTAAATATAGCCGGATTTTTTGACATGGCAGCTGTATAAAAGTTCATGCTACCAACTTCTTGTATTCTCTCAAACATCATATTAATTACTTGAATACGATCATTTATAGTTATTGAGTATGAATTCAATGCCAAAGTTATGTTGTATTGTTTAATAGCATCACTTAAAATGCCAAAAGCAGATGAATTATCTATTTCAAAAATGTTCTATTTTTAAAGCAGTGAGGTTAGTATAATTTATATTTAATATGGAATTAAAAGTGGAATTAAAAGCTTCTTTTAGTTTTGTGGAGTATATGATTTTATTGCTGAAAAATCATATTTAGGTATTAATTCTTTGTATTTGTCAGAGTATTGCTGTTGAAGCTCTTTATAAAATTTAATTACATTATCATATTGTCAAATTTGGAAAAAGTATCTAAATTCATTTGTTTTATAGGTGTATGATCAAATACAAGAGTATATACACTATCAGTTAACTAATAGATAATAGTAAAATCAGGAAGCTATACGTATTAGTAGATTTAGTATAAGTACAATATCTCCTTCAAACTGATTTAAGTTAGCTGCTCCTGAATGACCAGAAAGTATATGTACGGATACTAGGCATATCTCCAACTGTATTTTTTGCTATCTTTGTAAGTACATTATGAGAAGTCTTTCAGATAAATTAGATTCATCCTCTTTTGAAAACAAGTTTATAGTGAATTAAGGAGGTAGATTTTCCTGCAGATATTCTTGGCCATGAGTATTTATAAATAATTAATCAATAGGAGCATGGAGAGTATTTAGATAGTAATGTATTATATTCTTGAAAGCATTGCTAATTGTTCAGTATTAGTATAGTTGACACATTAAGTCCTTGCATTATTACTGTTCTCATATTGTTACCCCCTTGATTAATTATTAAACTTTTTAAGAATAAATTCAATTATTGAAATAGATAATTAAATAATAATTCACACCTTATTATCGCTTCTATTTTGTATTATAAACAAAAATTTTCTTTTACAAGAAAAGGGTTAATTTCCTAATTATTTATTAGGAAATAATAATAGATAGGAAAATATGAGGATATTTAGTGATGATTAGGTTTGTGTCTAGAACAAACTAAAATGTTACCTTTAACCTTGATAATAAAAAGTTGGTCGCCTGTTTTTGCTTCTTCTTCATTTGGTGCAAGATAAGCATTCATAATCACACCCGACCATTTTACTTGCCGTACTATAGTATGGGAAGAGATGGTAGAGCTATGAACTTCTACAGTTTTGCCTACCATATCTGAATAATTTTCTGCTTTAGCAGTTGTACTATATACATATTTTTTAAGAGGTAAGTATAATATACTAAACCAAATAAGCGATAATATACCAAAAATCATTATTTGATTTTGTAAGTTAATATCGTAGTTATACACCACAAGAGTGTTTGATAATGCTCCAAGTCCCAAAAATAAGAATCCGATGCTTGGAACTGTAAAAAATTCAATAACTACGCAAATTATGCCTATTATTAACCATATTTCGGTGAGATAATTATGTATCATGAACATAAGTTTTTAAAAATAATATTATATCAGCTATTTCTTGCAGTTTTGAGATACCAGCAAAGGACATTTTAGTTCCTGGGGCATAGCTACTTGGTTTATGTAAGAAAGCAAATAAACTGTCATCATCCCATACGCCGTCAAGTTTTGATAGAGCAGAGGAATATTTATAGTCTGCTATGCTTGCTTTAGGGCGACCTGCTACGTCCCAAAGATGTGGTCCTAGTTTATTTGGACCATCTTTATCAAGAGAATGACACATTAAACATTTTTTGGCTATTTCACGACCGTTATCGGCATTAGCGGTTTTCATCAATTCTGCTATATTTACTGCTGCTGGTGCTTCCGATGTAGAGGCTACTGAATTTTCATGAACTGCAACACTATAACCACGATGTAAAACTTGTAAGTTTGGTTTGTATAATATATTTGCAACAAACCCAACCATCATAGCAATTAAACTAGCAAGTAAGATGGCTGCAACAATTTTATTTAATTCTTTTCCAGACATTTATTTTGTTTTTTTATTAGAATTTTAGCATTTATATTATAATTTAAGTTGTAAGAGAAGTTAATTAAATAAATAAAAAATAAAAGAAAATTTTATAAAGATATTGTTTTTTGGAGAGCACAATAAATGTCTGATTCAAAAAAATCAAGTATTAGAAAAATGTTGAATAAGTCCAAATCTTATTAGAATAGTTTTAGACAACGCAAAATCAGTAAAATGTTATTTAGTAAGTAATAGCTTAAGTTATACAGTTTCCGCAGCTTCTATTTCTATAACAAGTGCCGTTTTCAGACTTTTTACACTCTTATATAACCGATAATTATAGCTTTAGCTAATTGTTTTAGGTGTTAGCTTAGCAATTCACACTATAAACAAGACTTTAAAAGTGCATAGTTTGCGTAAACTTCATAAAGAGAATAATTTTTAGAATTATATATTATCATTAGAACCGAGCTTAAAAGATATTTTGAAAAATGAATTATATACGGCACAGACGGCAGGTAAGGATTCTACTCAAGATAAGTATCAGTGAAATGTAAACAAATTGAAAAGTACAGGACAAATATTTGGAAATCATTTAGGTGGAGCAGCAAATTTGGCTGCCTCTATTATTAAAGGTGCTAGCGGTAATGTGCTTGATATATTAAAAAATATGGGTTACGGCATAGTTACAACCGCATCATTAATTATCAATGGTCTTTCCTTATGCAGAATATAACACAAGATACTCCTATACATGAAATATTTAGAACAATTATAGCATTATACTAAGAGTCAAGTATTACAAACATTAGTTTTAAAAAAATTAATAACGGATAAGAATTATTGGAGTATGAATAAAGACCAAAAAAAATTACGAAATAAGAGGTAGTTTTAATTTTGAAATAAAAAGAAACGCTTTAGCAGGATTTTTTAAAAATAAAATAACAATAGGTAATAAAAAAGAGAGTTATGTTAAAGATATTAAAAATGTAATGAATCCATTTTATGAAAACCCTAGTAAAGCCGAAGGATATAATACTTCTTTAACTAAAGCTATGGATAAATAATGCTAAAATAAAAAGGATGAAAAGTGAAAAGTCAAAAAGGATGCAGAAAAGAAAGCGAAATTTAATAATATAAAATTAAATGATTCAACTGAATTCATTATAATTCGCTTGCAGTAACAAATTTGTAAGAGGTAGTATCGCAAAATATTTTATGCAATAATTCATTATTAAGAGCATGGCTGGTTTTGTAGCCTTTAATTGAACTTACAACGTTAGTGCCGCTGGTATATAAATCACCGAATAAATCTAATAGTTTATGCCGAACAAATTCATCTTCATAACGCAAGCCATTTGGGTTTAGAATTTTGTCCTCTTCATTTATTGCTATAGCATTTTCAAATGAAGCACCTAGGGCAAGTCCTTTGCTTTGCAAATCATGAACATCTTTTATAAAGCCGAAAGTTCGAGCATCTGCAATATTTTTAGTAAAAGATTCTTGATTTGAAAAACTGAGATTTTGTTTGCCTATAGCTTTACTGTTAAAATCAATGGTTAAATCTACAGTCATGTGATTGGAAGGAGTACAATATAATTCACAATCTTTATGAATTACTTTTATATCTTTTAAAATTTTTAGATATTTTCTAGGAGCATTTTGTAATTTTTTACCTGCACATTCAATCATAAACACAAAAAGTTTACTACTGCCATCCATAATGGGCACTTCAGGACCGTCAATTTTAATAATTGCATTATCGATTTCGCATCCCCAAAGTGCTGCCATTAAATGTTCAATTGTTGAAATTTGAACTTTATGATCATTACTTATAGTGGTAGATAACAACGTACCGGAAACATTGAGATAGCTAGCCTCAATATAATTATTTTCAGAAGATATGTCGGTTCTAATGAATATAATGCCTGTATTTTCTTTAGCAGGTTCTATAGTTAACTGAGTACGTTTTCCTGAGTGAACTCCGATCCCATAACAACTAACCGGTTTTAATAATGTACTTTGCTGCATTTATACATTGTAAAAATATATATTAAATATTAATATTTAATGCCAAATTATACAAGTTATATTATGTTACAAAATATTACATAAATACTTAGATAACACTTGTCATACTGCGACTTGTGAGCTAGATCCAGTCTTTTTAAATTTCTTTCTAAGATACCCGTGGTCAAGCTAAAGTATGACATTGAGCTAAATTTAAAATCTATATAATTTATACTTAATAAAATACCAAAAATGATAAGCTACAAAACTACCGACTACGGCAAAAACGGAAAATAAGAAATCACTACCGTTAATAGTGCCGTAAGGTACATGAGATGATAAAGCTCCAGCATATATACCGATGCTACACATTGAAAAATATGAAAACAAGGCTGTTCTGAGTTCGTAATCTCTAAATTTATCAATTAGTATTAAAATATTGCAAATAAAAATCGCCCCTAAACAATTACCGATTAGTATTATATATAATATATTAAGTTTTTTATTAGTGCCATGAAGTGGTAGTAAAATAAAGCAGATGAGTAAAATTATAGTTAGTGATAAATTAGCCAAATATTTATTTACTTTGCTTAATATGTAGCATATAGGAATTATAGACAAACCTATTAATAGGAAAATATATTTTAGTATAAGTCTTAAATTAATTAATGCTAATTTTTTCTTTAATGCAAACGCTTCATAATACCATAATATATCCAAGGTGACATAAGCAACTACGAAGCCTGTCAATAATTGTAGTTCAACATTTTTTATTAAGGATGAGAATTGTGAATTTAAATTTAATTTATGAGATGTAGGATTATAATGCAGAAATTCGGTTAGAATATTGATGCAGTATAATAACGCACACATTACTATAGTATTATTTGTTGGTTTTATAAATGGATTTAATAAATCCACCATTAAATTTCCACCTGCCCATAACAATATTATACAAGCTAAAAAAAAATATTTCTTTCCTTTAACACTTTCAATAATGTGTAATGTTATAGAAGTGAAATATGAAAATATTCCAAAATTAATTAAAATAAAATTAATTTTAATTAGGGTATAATTATTCAATAAAATTAAATTTATTGTACAAATAATTAATAAAGATAAGCTAATTAAAATAATTTTTGTATTGCTTAACTTATTAATTAACTGTGTTAAGGCAAAGCCTGCGATTATCGAGCCTATAAATTTAGTTTGATTTATATGATTTATTTGTTCTCCACCTAGATTTTTATTTATCAGTAAAAAATTTTGAAAATTATAAAAATTTATGGCATTGATACAGGAAAAAATAAATATTCCCAAAAGTGAGAAAAAAATAGTTTTATAATCGTTTTTAAAAGTCATAAATTAAGTATTTGCTAAACATAAATACATGGTATATAACTCATAATTAAATGATTAAGATTATTATCTTAAAAAATTAAAGAGATTCGTAATTCCATTATTTAAGTATATATATTTAAGTATATATGGATAGTTATTAGATTAACAGCTTTTAATCAAGTATGGTAGTCTTATTTATAATTTGTATATAATTATTGTTTAATTTTAAAAAAATTAATGAATTAAATTATGAAAATATTTTAATGTAAGAAAAATAATAATATATTTTTTGGTATTTTAAAGAGGTGTTATTTGCAGTTTATCTAGAATTTCATTTTTGCTCTTTATAGATAAATTATCTATTTAAATTACAAGATAAGCAATGCTTTTTCTTAAGATACAAGCATTATATTAATTATTTGTTCTTCAAGTTCGTGAGCAAGATAAATGAATAAAAAAATTATAATTGATGCTAATTTTCCAACTGAAACAAGAGTAGTTTTATTAGGACAAAGCAACAATATAGAAGATATTGAGTTTCAAACAACTGTAAGACAACAAAATAAAGGTAATATTTATTTAGCACAAGTCACAAGAATAGAACCGTCGCTACAAGCTGTTTTTATAGAGTACGGCATGGATAAAAGTGGTTTTTTACCATTTAGTGAAATTCATCCTAACTATTACAATTTGCCTGCCTCGGAGAGAAATTTTCCGGTTAATGCTTTTCCTGAAATAGCTCTTGCAAATATTACGGTTGAAGATGATCAAGAGAAACCGATTGCTATATATGATTCTTTAGTTGATAGTGAAGAAATTGACCTAAAAACCATAGAAGATTTAGTAGAGAGTAAATTGCAGTCAGAACTTAATTTAGAAGGGGCTGATGATATTGAAATTATTCAAAGCGGCATCGATTCCAATATTCCACAATATAAACAATATAAAGTTCAAGAAGTAATAAGAAAAAACCAAATATTATTGGTGCAAGTTACTAAAGAAGAACGAGGAAATAAGTGTGCCGCTTTTACTACTTACATATCCTTGGCTGGTAAATATTGTGTTTTAATGCCTAATAAAGGTTCGCAAAATGGTATATCGCGTAAAATATCAAATGTAGAAGAAAGAAAAAGACTGAAAGATATTTTAAATAAAATAGTAAGTGGAAATAGTTACAGTGTCATTGTTAGAACCGCAGGTAGAGGAAGTAGCTCCTTAGATTTGAAAAAAGACTATAATTATTTAGTAAGATTATGGAATAAAATTCGTAAAAGTACTATTAAATTCCCGGCTCCGTGTTTTATTCATGAAGAAGATAGTATAATACGTAAAACCATACGTGATATGTGTGATCACAATGTTAAAGAAGTAGTTATTCAAGGACAGGAAGCTTATGATGATGCTGCAAAATTTATGCAGGATTTATTACCTTCAGAGCTTTCAAAACTTAAAGCACATAAAAATAAAACTCCTATATTTACTCAGTTTCAAGTAGAAGAACAATTAGTTAAATTATATCAGCCTGTCGTAACATTACCTTCAGGAGGATATATTGTTATTAATCCTACGGAGGCTCTAATTTCAATTGACGTAAATTCCGGTAAATCAACTTCTGAGAAAAATATTGAAGAAACAGCACTAAAAACTAATTTAGAAGCAGCTAAAGCAGTAGCAAAGCAAGTAAAGCTTAGAGATCTATCAGGTTTGATAGTTGTTGATTTTATAGACATGAGCGAAGCAAAGAATCGGAAAATTATTGAGCGATCCTTTAAAGAATTTTTAAGTCGTGATCGCGCTCGTATACAAACAGGTAATATTAGTCAGTTTGGATTACTTGAATTTTCACGACAGAGATTGCGTTCTTCTTTCTTAGAAACTAATTCGTCAATTTGTTCTCATTGTAATGGTAAAGGAGTCATTAGAGCTAATGATGCTAATGCTATGTTAATTTTACGCACTATAGAGAACGAAATTTTTGAAGAAAGAATTGATGTAATAAATGTTTTTACCAATATCGCTTCAGTTATTTATTTACTTAATAATAAACGTGCCGAGATAAAATTTATTGAAGAAAAATATAATATAAAGCTTAATTTTTATTCTGATCCTAATGCTACATCAGATAGTTATTCGATTGAAAAGGTAAAATTATTGAAGAAAAATAACAATAATGTTAATTCTGTTAAGCCGGTGATCCAAAATCATAGTGCCGATTATACTGAAGACGAACCTCAAAAAGAACAATTACGCAAGAATAAACATAAATGGAAGACAGTTAATAATAACGTTTCAGTTGAAGAAAAGAATAAAAAACTAGAGACCAAGCAAGAAGTGGAACAATCTACACAAAATGTAGAGGTTGTAAATGAAGAGTCACAAATTATAGAAAATGATGTAGTAACAGCAGAAGTGCCAGCAACAAAAACATTAAAGCGTAGATATCGTAATAAAAAATCCAATAAGAAAGGTGCTGCTAATACCGCCACGGATACGGCAAAGAACGCAGACTCTTGATTTTACAGCTTTAATTGTTAAGGTATTGTATATGACTCGGTAAATGTTCTTTATGTAATTCCCGCAGAGGCGGAAAATAACCTTAATTCAAAAATTACATATTTGAAAAATAAGTATATAAAAACAAGTTTTTTATATATTTTACTGGATTCTTGCCTCCGCGAGAATTAAATATAAAAAAACAAAAACATAAACTTTAAATAAAAGTGCAGCAAAGTTTAATTACAAAATGGTTGTCTATCAGTTGTATAATGGTCATAGCGATGATTGTTATAGGAGGTATAACAAGACTTACAGGTTCTGGTTTATCTATAGTAGAGTGGCGTCCGATAACAGGTATTTTACCACCTTTGAGCTTTGAAGCTTGGCAAGTGGAGTTTGCTAAATATAAAGCTTTTCCCGAATATAATTACGTTAATTACAGAATGACTTTATCACAGTTTAAATTTATTTATCTGTTAGAGTTTATACATCGGTTACTTGGTAGAATTACAGCTTTAATATATATTGTACCTTTAATATATTTTTATTTTAAAGGCATTATAAAAAATCGTGATATTGCACCTTATATCATTGCTTTGTTGTTATTGTATGTACAAGGTTTTATGGGGTGGTATATGGTTAAAAGCGGTTTATTGAATAACCCTTCTGTGAGTCATTTACGGCTTGCTTTTCATTTAATTATCGCCGTAATTATTTATCACATACTTTTTTATCAATTAATAAAAAATCGTTGTGATATTTTGTTAATCCTGTCACAAACAGATTTAAAATTACCGTTACGATTTTCTAGTGTTGCTATTACTGTAATATACCTGCAAATTTTTTTAGGTGCTTTAGTTGCAGGGCTTGATGCAGGGCTGATATATAATAGTTTCCCGCTAATGGGTGATAATTTTATTCCAACGGCGATAAAAGATAATTTCTTTGATCTTAAAAATTGGTATGATCCGGTTTTTATACAATGCATACATCGTTTAGGCGGTTATAGCGTATTTTTGGTTGTTATGGCTTTAGCAACTTACTTATTAAAAATAGAGCATCCGAAATTAAATAAAATAGCATATTTTCTAATTATTGCATTATTAATGCAGATATCTACCGGAATAATTACTCTTTTATATTCTGTACCTATAATCATTGCCTCTACTCATCAATTTTTTGCAATAGTGCTTTTATCAGTAATAATTTGGTGCTATTTTTTAATAAAAACTTCTAAATGATCATCGATGTTAATACTCCTATTTCTTCTAGATTAGATAAATATTTAAAACGTCTATATCCGTTATTAACTCAAGGAGTAATAGAGAAAGCATTACGTCAAAAACAAATTATCGTTAATGCTCGGAAAGCAGAAGCTAGTTTAAGAGTAATAGACGGTGATAAAATTTTTATTAGTGATAAGTTTAATTTACCTGTTAAACAACCCGAAAAATTAGTTTTTACCGATGCCGAAATTAAGCTAGCAAAGAAAATTACCACCGATTATTTGATATATGAAGATGATAATTTAATAGCTATAAATAAACCTGCAGGGCTTGCTACTCAAGGTGGTAGTAAAATCAATTTATCTATTGACTCTGCATTAAAATATTTGAATTATAAAGGTGCTGATTTTAAACTAGTACATAGGTTAGATAAAGAAACAAGCGGTTTGCTCTTAATAGCCAAAAATTATTTAAGTAGTATAAAGTTTCATGATGCTTTTAAAGATAAATTGGTTGTAAAAACATATTTTGCCGTAACCTATGGGAAGCCAATTAAAAATGTAGGCGAAGTTAGAAGTAATATAGAAAAGAGTAAGGGAAGTACACGTAAAATTACTGATATTGATAGTGAAAATGGTAAACTTGCCATTACTTATTATAAATTACTTAAATCACTTGATAATAACTTATTTTTAATTGAATTTACTCCGATTACAGGTAAAATGCATCAATTAAGGTTGCACGCTAAATTATTAGGTTGCCCGATACTTGGAGATGATAAGTATGGCAATAAAGAAATTATGCCGTATAGTCAATATATGTTCTTGCATGCTAATCATATATGTTTATCTGAAAAGGTTTTTGGTACAGAGATTAATTTAGAAGCAAAACTACCGTTTTATTTTACTAGGCGTCTTACATAACTTGCTTCTAAAGGTCATTTGGACAATGATTGGTACACTCGAATCCTCACGTACTTTTTTTGTACGCTGTGGTTTTCTGCGTTCCGTTTCTTCTTCAAATTCCTCTGTATTAACTTCGTTATGTAAGACGTCTACTGATAAGTTTGTGGAGTGTTGAAGTTATGATTCGTAGATATCTTTTATTATTACTTTTTTTAATTAATAATTGCATTAATTGTTTTGCAGATATACAGCAAAGAATCAATGAGGCAGAAAAAGAATATCTAAGTAATAGATTTTTAAATGCCGTTTTTATGTTTGCTGATGATTATAAACCTTTATTAACCGGTGCTAAAGGAATCTTTGCTTTAAATGGTGAGCAATTAAAAGCAAATGAAATGATGCCTATTGCTTCTGCTACAAAGCCTTTTACAGCGGCAGGAATCTTAAAATTACAAGAACAGGAATTATTAAATATTAACGATAAAATCTATAAATATCTTGATCCGGAAATGTGGGGTGGAAAAGTGCCGGATTGGGCATATAAAATATCTATTCATAATTTATTAACGCATAGTAGCGGTATTGCCGAATATTTTAGTTTTGTTAAACTTGATTTTAATATGTCTAAGAAAGAAATTCACAAGAAAATATTACAATTTGTTTCTTCTAAGCCTTTAGAAATATCTATAGGAAAAAAATTTAAATATAGTAATACTAATTTTGTTATACTTGGTATGATTATCGAAAAAGTAGCTAAAAAAGATTTAGGTAACTTTTTTTATGATGAATTTTTTAAACCTCTTAATATGAAATCTACTAGTTTTGCTTCATATAGTGAAGCCGCTAGAATCCAAAAGAATGTTATTAGTTCTAATTATCCGGTAAGATATTTTTTAACACCCAATAATAGTAATAAGCCTATATTTACTCCTGTAACAGCTGATTTTTTAGCTGTTCCTTATGCAGATGGGGGAATAATATCGACACCAAATGATCTAGTTAAATGGTACAGGGCATTAAATGATGGGAAAATTCTTTCTAAGAAGTCATATAAACTTATGACTACTAAATATTTTTTAGCAAAAGATATAGACGGGCGTAAATCTTATATGGGTTACGGTATTTTTCTTACCGATCTTGATTCTAAGCATTTAATGATTCATTATACGGGAAAGGCACTTGGAATACAAAGTGAAGTAGGATATGTTTTGCCTAATAATCTTTACTTTGCTATACTTAGTAATACTATGATTAAAATTCCTGAAGCAGAAAAAGATAAAATTGACATGAAAAATCCTTTAAATCAGCTTGGAATAATTTATTTCAGAGATGCAATAATAGGGGCAGCTATAAAAAATTAAATGAAGATAGTTACTTGGAATATTAATTCATTGCGTCTACGGATTGATTTATTAAGAAAATTAGCGCATGAACATAAGCCGGATATTATCTTGCTTCAAGAAACAAAGGTTGCTGATTCATTATTCCCTCTTGAAGTTATTAAAAATATAGGCTATGAACATATAATATATTCAGGACAAAAATCATATAACGGTGTTGCTATTATTTCTAAATTTCCTTTGAATAATGTTTTTTCTTTGGAATTATATAATAGTGATAAAAGGCATATAGCAGCTACTGTTAATGATATAGAAGTACATAATTTTTATGTTCCTGCCGGTGGTGATATACCTGATATAGAGATAAACTTAAAATTTAAGCATAAGCTGGAATATGTAAGGTTAATGCAGGAATGGTTAACCGTTAACCGTACTAAAAATGATAAAATTATCATTGTCGGTGATCTCAATATCGCTCCGCATGAGCATGATGTATGGTCTAGTAGGCAATTGCGAAATGTTATCAGTCATACCGATATTGAGCGCTCATTATTGGTAGGGTTACAAAACTCGTTAGGTTTTATCGACAGTAGCAGGCATTTCATATCACTTGACGAAAAGTTCTATACTTGGTGGAGTTACAGAAATATAGATTGGAAAAAATCTAACAGAGGCAGAAGACTTGATCATATTTGGGTGAGTAATAATTTAAAAGATGCATTATTTTCTATAAATTTACTATCAGAAGCACGTGATTGGGTACCGCCGTCAGATCATGTGCCATATTTTGTGAATTTTAATTTTGATGGTGTCATGCCACGAGCTTGTAACAGGATCCAATAAGAAAAAGACTAGATCCCGTGATTAAGTTATAGAATGACATAAGACTAAAAATATTAAGGAGTAATTAGTGGATATTAAGTTAGGAAAATATAAGCCGATAAAGGAAGAATATATAAAAAGCTTTAAAAATATGATCCTACTGCGGCGTTTTGAAGAAAAATGTAGTCAGTTATATGGAATGGGAGAAATAGGTGGTTTTTGTCATTTATATATAGGTCAGGAAGCAGTAATTTCTGCAGTAGATATAGTTAAAAAAAAAGGTGATAGTACTATTACTAGCTATCGTGATCATGCTCATGTTATTTTAGCGGGAACTGAGCCTAAGTATGTTCTAGCCGAGCTTATGGGGCGAGCTACAGGCTGCTCAAAAGGCAAGGGCGGTTCTATGCATTTATTTGATGTACCGAACAAATTTTATGGTGGACACGGTATAGTAGGTGCTCAAGTGCCGATAGGTACAGGGCTTGCTTTTGCTGAAAAATATAATGGTACTAATAATATTTGTTTTACTTTTTTAGGTGACGGTGCCGTTAATCAAGGTCAGGTATATGAAGCCTTTAATATGGCTGCTTTATGGGGTTTAGCAGTAGTTTATATTATTGAAAATAACGAATATTCAATGGGCACTTCCGTTGTCCGCTCAACCTTTATGCGTGATTTATATAAGAAAGGGGAATCATTTGGGATTAAAGGATTTCAGCTAGACGGTATGAATTTTGAAGAAATGTATGATGGTACTAAACAAGCTGCAGAATATGTTAGGGAGACTAGTCAGCCGCTGATATTAGAAGTAAAGACTTATCGTTATCGTGGGCATTCAATGTCTGATCCGGCAAAATATCGCAGCAAAGAAGAAGTTGAGCAATATAAAAAGCGTGATCCGTTAGTAATAATAAGAAAAACGATACTCGACGATAAATATGCAACCGAAGCGGATTTAAAGGAAATAGAGCAGTCGGTAAAAGAAATTTTAAAAGAAGCAGTAGAGTTTTCAGAAAATTCGCCGTTGCCTGATGAAGGTGAGTTATATACGAATATTTTTCATACCATGGTTTGACTACGGTATCTAGCAAAAATAAAAAAAGACTGGACCTAGCTCACAAATCGTGGGATGACCATTTGAGATTACTGGATTCACGCTTTCGCGGCAATGACATCGCACATTTAACTTAAATAAGAAGAAAAATGCAAATAACGGTACGTGAAGCATTGCGTGATGCGATGCAAGAAGAGATGATACGAGACGATAAAGTTTTTATCATGGGTGAGGAAGTTGCAGAATATCAAGGAGCTTATAAGGTAACTCAAGGATTGCTTGAGCAATTTGGTCCTAAAAGAGTAATTGATACGCCAATAACGGAGTATGGTTTTGCAGGACTTGCAGTTGGAGCAGCTCTTGCAGGACTTCGTCCAATCGTGGAGTTTATGACCTTTAACTTTGCTATGCAAGCTATGGATCATATAGTTAATTCAGCTGCAAAAACTCATTATATGTCAGGTGGGCAGGTAAAATGTCCAATAGTATTTAGAGGACCAAACGGGGCAGCAAGTAGAGTAGCAGCACAGCATAGCCAAAATTATACAGCTTGTTATTCCCATATTCCAGGGTTAAAAGTAGTAGCTCCTTATAATGCAGAAGATCATAAAGGACTTATGATTACAGCTATTAGAGATGATAATCCAATTATTTTTTTGGAAAACGAGATTTTATATGGTCATAGTTTTGATGTACCGGAAGAAACAATTGAGCCTATTCCTTTCGGTAAAGCAAAAACTTTAATAGAGGGTAATAGTGTCACTATAGTCACTTTTTCAATTCAAGTAAAACTTGCCCTAGATGCTGCAAATGTTTTACAGAATGATAATAATATTGACTGTGAGGTTATTGATCTGCGTACTATTAAGCCTCTTGATACTCAGACAATAATAGAATCAGTGAAAAAAACTAACCGTTTGGTTGTAGTAGAAGAAGGTTGGTTTTTTGCAGGTGTTGGAGCAAGTATAGCCTCTATAGTTATGAAAGAAGCATTTGATTATTTAGATGCTCCGATAGAGATTGTCAGCGGCAAAGATGTCCCTCTTCCTTATGCCGTTAATTTAGAAAAATTAGCTCTGCCTAGCGAGAGTGATATAATAGAAGCCGTTAAGAAAGTTTGTTATTATAGTGTTTAGGTTTTACCATTGTATTTGTGTTATTCTTAGCTAACGTTGTTATTGCATGGCTATAATGTTATTCCCACGAAAATAACCTTAGTACAGGTACAAAATTGCATATTAATTGATAAAATAAACCTAAAAAACAAGTTTTTTATAGGTTGTATTGGATTCCCGCCTACGCGGGAATGACATCAGGATCACTGCAACAAGGGGTTGCTTTTAGCTAGGAGCGACCTTTTACTTTACAGCTCTTTTACGGTCGTTAGGGTCAAGTAGAGCTTTACGTAGGCGAATAGATTTTGGAGTTACCTCCACTCTTTCATCATCTTGTATATAGCTAATTGCCTGTTCTAAAGTTAAAAGCATTGGCGGAGTTAGCCTTATGGCTTCGTCTTTACCTGCTGCTCTAACATTGCTTAGTTGCTTTGCTTTTAGCGGGTTTACCTCTAAATCATTATCACGATTATGTTCCCCGATAATCATACCTCTATATACTTTATCACTAGGTTTTATAAACATTTTTCCCCTTGCTTCTAGATTCCATAGAGCATATGCGACTGCCTCCCCGTCACTGTTTGAGATAAGAACACCGTTACGTCTCCCCTCGATATTTCCTTTATAATCGGCATATCCGTGAAAAATACGGTTTATAATACCTGTGCCACGAGTTTCAGTTAAAAACTGACTATGGTAACCGATTAACCCTCTAGACGGTCCGATGAACGTAACACGGGTTTTACCTCCGCCTGATGGTCTCATATCAGTCATTTCAGCTTTTCTAAGTGCTAAAGATTTTACGACCACCCCGACATAATCGTCATCAACGTCAACCTGAATTTCTTCCATCGGTTCTTGCTTATTGCCGTTCTCATCGGTTTGAAATAATACTTCAGGTCTACTGATAGATAGCTCAAACCCTTCACGACGCATAGTTTCGATTAATATACCTAATTGTAACTCACCGCGTCCTGCAACTTGAAAAGTATTTTTCTCGGCAGCTTCAGTAACTTTTAGTGCAACATTACTCTCAAGCTCACGCATTAATCTATTACCTATTAGACTTGATGTCACTTTTGTTCCCTCACTTCCTGCAAGCGGTGAATCGTTAACGCTAAAGGTTATGGATAGAGTCGGGGGATCGATCGGTAGAGATGGTATGGCCTGTGTTACTTCGGGAGAGCAGATAGTATCGGCAACATTGGCGTTTTCAAGACCTGCCATAGCAATAATATCACCAGCTGTAGCCTCATCTATAGCGATTCTCTCTAAACCTCTGAATGCTAATATTTTAGTAATTCGTCCGTTTTCAAGTACCTTATTCTCACGATTTAATACTTTAACGTTTTGGTTAATTTTAACAGTACCGCTTTGCACACGTCCTGTTAAAACTCTACCAAAGAAAGAATTGTATTCTCTAGTAGTGACAAGCATAGAAAACGGTGCTTTATCGTCAGCTACGGGTGTAGGTACATGTGTTACTATGAGATCAAAAAGCGGCGATAAATCATCTGCTAAATTATCTAAAGGATTAATTTTATCATCAAATGTTAAAGCAGCTCTTCCTGCTCTACCTGATGCATAAACTATAGGAAAATCAAGCTGATCGTTATTTGCTTCAAGTGCTACAAATAGCTCAAATACATCATCAATAACTTCTTTAATTCTTTGATCGTCTCTATCAATTTTATTAATAACAACGATAGGTTTTAAGCTGAGATTTAAAGCTTTAGATAATACAAATTTTGTTTGCGGCATTGGTCCTTCTGAAGCATCAACGAGTAATACAACACCGTCAACCATACTAAGTATACGCTCTACTTCACCGCCAAAATCAGCATGTCCAGGTGTATCAACGATATTAATACGTATATCGTTCCACATAAGAGCAGTGCATTTGGCAAGTATAGTAATACCGCGTTCACGCTCAAGATCGTTAGAGTCCATAGCACGTTCAGCAACCGCCTGGTTAGCTCTAAAAGTACCGCTTTGTTTAAGCATGTTATCTACAAGCGTAGTTTTTCCATGATCAACGTGGGCAATAATCGCTATATTACGAATAGATTGCATCTTTAAAATTCTCACAAGTTTACAATAGTTTTCCGTATTATATACTAAAATACTAAAAATTGGAATAAAGTTCTTGAAAAAGAAACTGATTTAGCTGCAGTAATAAAAATTACTAAGAATTTTTAAACTTTAATTAATGAGCATTTTCATCCATTATATTGGGCAGCTGGTATTAGGCTTAGTAGAGTGAAATATACAACATTGCTTTTTTAGCTCATATGATGAATGTGCTAAAGAGATGGATAGGCTTGAGAAAAAATTCTTTATAGAGCTAATTGAGAGATTTCTAGATAATGATAATTTTAGGTTGGAACAATGACATCTTTTAAATATTATATTATTATACGTTATAATATAGCTATAGCATCATTTAATGCTTATCATGATGCTGTAAAATATGTATTAGAACAGTTATTAGGTGAACAAATGGTAAAAAATATATTAGAGTAGTGATGAACAATACTGAAATAACGAATAAGCAAATGTATTTTTTATATATGATGCTGTAAAACATACCGATGCTGCAAACAAACTATAAAATCCAAGCGGTTTGGGTTAAGAAAGACGACAAGGACTATATTCAGGAAGCTTGTAATTTTTTGTATGACTTTAATGAAAAACACGAAATTTATGTTGAGCTAGAAGATCCTGCTACTGAAATATATGATAAAAACAGTATCTGTTTTAGCCAGGAAGAAATAAACACTATTCCGTTTGAACCTTTTTCTAGTGGTTATGATTCGGATGGCGAATATACCACAATGGGTGTAGGAATGTGCTAACGTTAGGTATAATAGTGCAGTTTTAAATTATAGACAAATTACTTGATGTTATTTATTCTTATATTACATTATTACATGGCCTTGGTGTCATGCCGTGGTTTGACCACGGCATCTAGAAACAAAATTTTAACTGGATCCCGTGGTCAAACCACGGCATGACAATCCTAGCGACGACATAGTTTAATCTAAAAGGATTATCAATGATATATCGAATATTATGTTTATGTATATTCATAATAAATTTCTCAATGATTACGGAAGCACAAAATGTGCCGATTAAAGAAGATAATTTCAAAGTTAGAGTAGCTGTTGCTGATGTCCAATCTATATTGGAAGGTTCGATAGCTATAAAAGATTTGCGTAATAAAATCGAAAAGCTTAATCATAAAATTCAAGAGGATATTGCTGCAAAAGAAGCAGAATTTAAACCGTTAGAAGAGCAATTGCTAAATGAACGTTCTAATTTAAGTGAAACTGAATTTGAACATAAAGTAAACGAATTTAATGCAAAAGTTAGCCACGTTAGAAAAGAAATTCAGATTAAGAAAACAAAACTTGAACAAGCCCACGCTGAAGCTATGAGTAGAGTTCATGGAACAACTATTACAATAATTAGTGAACTTGCCGAGAAATATAACCTTAATTTGGTAATTCCAAGTGCTCAAGTCTTATATGCCAAAAATAATTTGAATATAACTTCCGAAGTGACTTTTATGTTGAATGAGAGGTTAAAAGAAGTAACAATTAACTATTAATGATGTTGTTGTCTGGCTCAGAAATGCGTTCGGTGTTACCTAGTTGCTTGACCCAGTAGTGTACAAACGTTTAGGATGTCATTCCCGCGAAAGCGGCAATGACATAGGAGTCGCACAACAATGCTATTATTTTAATGAGCGTATTTAATATGGCAGAATTTACACCGATTACAATTGCATATGGGGACGGTATAGGTCCTGAAATAATGGAGGCAGTGCTTTATATATTACGTGAAGCCGAAGCTCGTATTCGACTTGAGACTATAGAAATAGGTGAAAAGCTTTACAAGAAGCATTATACTTCAGGCATAAGTGAGGAAAGCTGGGCATCAATACAACGTACCGGCGTTATACTTAAAGCCCCGATTACTACCCCGCAAGGCGGAGGATATAAAAGTTTAAATGTCACGATTCGTAAAACATTACAGCTTTTTGCTAATATTCGTCCTTCTGTTTCCTTTTATCCTTTTACTAGAACATTACATCCAAATTTGAACCTCACTATTATACGTGAAAATGAAGAAGATTTATATGCAGGTATAGAATACCGCCAGACTCATAACATGTATGAATCGGTAAAGTTAATTAGCCATACCGGTTGTGAAAAAATTATTAGATATGCTTTTGAATATGCAGTAAAAAATAACCGTAAAAAAGTTACTTGCTTAAGTAAAGATAATATCATGAAGTTTTCTGATGGGATTTTTCATAAAGTATTTAATGAAATTGCAAAAGAATATTTGCAAATTAATAATGAGCATTATATTATCGATATCGGGGTGGCAAGGCTTGCTACCAAACCGGAAATGTTTGACGTAATTGTGACTTCTAATTTATACGGTGATATTATCTCTGATGTAGCTGCTGAAATTTCAGGTTCGGTAGGGCTTGCTGGTTCTGCAAATGTCGGACAGCATTATGCGATGTTTGAGGCGGTACATGGAAGTGCTCCCGATATTGCAGGTCAGGATATCGCTAATCCTTCAGGGCTTTTAAATGCTGCTATAATGATGCTAGTGCATATAGGGCAGTGTGATGTTGCTAGTTTAATCGAAAATGCTTGGAAGAAAACTATAGAGGATGGCATTCACACAGCTGATATATATAATGACCAGACTTCTAGTAAAAAAGTCGGTACAAAAGAATTTGTTGAAGCAGTAGTTAAAAGATTAGGACAGTTACCAGTGGAGCTATCTAAAGCAGATTATCCGTTAATTGCCAAGAAACAAGAAAGTAATATAGATTATAAAATTGATACCAAAGAAGTTAAGAAGCTGGTTGGCACCGATATATTTGTAAATATGAATGTTTTGTCTGCTCATGATATAGCAGATAAAATTAATAAGCTTGATATTGGTAATTTTGAGTTAAAAACTATATCTTCAAAAGGGTTAAAGTTATGGCCTCGTGATGCAAGATTTGAAACTGTTGCTGATCATTGGTGTTGTCGTTTTATGAATAAAGACGGTACGGAAATAAAGTATCTAGATATAACAAGATTGCTTGAAGCTTTAAGCAAAGCAAATATTACTTTTATTAAAGTAGAGAATCTATTTGAGTTTGACGGGGTGGCAGGTTATAGTTTAGCCCAGGGGGAATAATTGAATTATTGTCACCTAGTTCGTTTGACTATTGGGTCCATAATAACAATATATAATATATTAGTTGTTTAAATATTTTCTTGGATCTCATGGTCAAGCCACGGGAAACCGCTTAGGTTTTTAGTGCCATACAACAAATGACATCATAAAGAAATAAAATAATGACACTATATTATATGGGAATATTATTGGTAATTATTGGATTATTTGCTATATTTTCAGGAATAATCGGGTTTTTTAGATTTTCTGGTTTTTATCCTAAGTTACATGCTGCAAGCGTTATTGAGAGTTTTGGAGTACCTATTTGCTTAATAGGCTTTGCTTGTATTAAAGCAGATATTATTAACTTTGTTAAATTAATTTTAGCTGCTTTATTGATTTTGCTACTAAATCCGGTAGCAACTCATGCACTTGGTAAAGCCTCGCTGCTTTCAATGTCATTTCCACGAAAGCAGTAATCTAGGAATCATGAATTATTGTTATAATGTGACTTGAGCACGGCATCCAGAAAAAAAATAAAAAAAGACTGGATCAAGTTATCTAGGATGACAATAAAGGTTACTGGATCCCTGCTTTTATGGGAATGCAATTAGACAATACAGTCAACATCCTATAAAACTAATGAATATAGCTTTAAATTTTAATCTCAGCAATTACCTACTTAACTTAATTGCTTTTTTATTGATTTTAATATCCATAAAAATAATTTTTGCTAAAGATTTACTAAATGCAGTGATTGCTTCTTCTGTCTTTAGCTTATTAATCGGCATATCTTATCTGATTATGGATGCTCCAGACGTTGCAATGACTGAAGCAGCACTTGGAGCTTGCTTATCAACATGTGTATATTTGAATTTGTTATGTACATTACCTCCTGATTTAAAGAATATTGAGAACACTAATATTATTCCCGCAAGTTTAATATGTTTAGTATTTGTAATAATTCTTACTTATATGGGGCTAGAATTACCAAATTACGGTGATGATAATGCTCCTCTTCATATGCATTCAAGTAAATATTACATCGAAAATACTACTAACGATATTGGTATACCTTCACTTGTTGCAGCTATTCTTGCTAGCTATCGTGGCTATGATACTTTAGGTGAAACTAGCGTAATTTTAATTGCAGGAATTGCCGTTTTGTTGGTATTTTCAAAAAAATTTGAAGGAGACGATGTTTCAAAAGATGTCATCCCGCAG
Source organism: Rickettsia canadensis str. McKiel (assembly GCF_000014345.1). NCBI lineage: Bacteria > Pseudomonadati > Pseudomonadota > Alphaproteobacteria > Rickettsiales > Rickettsiaceae > Rickettsia > Rickettsia canadensis. The sequence goes on from NC_009879.1 coordinate 344,810, forward strand.
CTTGACCGCGGTATCCGTAAAAATATAAACTGGATGCCATGGAGGGACTACGGCATGACCAAAATAATAAAATATATTACTAGTTTTATAATCCCTTATATAATTTTGTACAGTATATATATTCAGCTTAACGGTGAATCTTCGCCGGGTGGTGGCTTTCAAGCAGGTGTTATATTTGTGTCTAGCTTCATTGCTTATGATTTAGTTTACGGTAATCAAAAATTAAATCGATACTTCTCTCCTAATGTATTAATTTATATTGCTATTTTAGGGGTAGCAATATATGTAATTGTAGGAACAATATCACTATTTTTTAACGATAATTATTTAAATTATTATTCACTAACAAATTTTATCAATGATAAGCTACTTGCTCAACATATCGGAATATTTATCGTAGAAATCGTTATAGGTGTAACTGTTGCAGCTATTATGTATTTAATTTATAACTTATTTAACCATGAATAATTTATTTGTATTAATTAAGCGTGAATTTATAGTGCAGAATCGCATTAATAATATAATTAAATATCTAGTGATATTTTGTTTGTTTTGCATAATTAGTACTGTTTTAGTTAATAGTGAAAGGGATATTAACAAATTCGGTTTAATTTTTTCGGTAATTTGTTTATTAATTTCATTAATAAATTTTTCTTCTATTATATTTAAATCTGATTTGGAAGACGGAAGCTTAGAGTTGTTATTATCAATTGTCAGTTATGAAGAAATTATATTAGCTAAATTTTTTGCTATATTTATCAGTAGTACGGTAGGTCTGGTTTTTATTTTACCTATTATTTATATTTTTTTTGATCAAACTTTGCTTGAGATAATATTTTTCTTTATGAGTGTATGGCTGATGTTAGGTTTATCAAGTAGTTTAGTAGTTTTATCCGGTAGCGTGCAATGTTATTTTAAGAAGAATGCTAATTTTGTTGGTACGTTTATTATGCCGTTATTAATTCCGGATATTATAATGACAGGTTTAATATTACAAGATAATAACTTACAATTAATTTTTATTATGATAGGAATTAATTTAGTATTTTTACCGATTTCATTCTTCTTAAGTTCCTATTTAATTAAAAATATTTATAATATTACGTGATTTTGCTTTATTTTTACTAATGTAGTGATATAAAATAAGATGAATAGTAGTAATAAATTTTGTGAGAAAAATATATGTGGCAGGCTTTACGAAGGTTAATTGCAGCGAATCCTATGGGGTTTTTTTTGTGGTCTATTATCACTAAATGGTATTTAATTATAACAGTTGCTTCCTTAATTACTTTATATTATACGGTATTAGGCTTAAAAAAAATCGGATTTATAGATTATTTTACTAAAACTATGGTCGAGATATTAGATGTAAGTAAAGCAGTTGCTCAAAATTGTACTACAAAACTCGGTCCTGATTGGAATCATTTAGTTAGCTTTTGGAATTGTTTAAGTGAACCTGGAGAATATCAGTATGAAGAACGGATAGGAGCAAAAGAGTTAGAAGATGCAATAAATAAGCTTAGGCCAAAACAAGTAGATAGTGTTGCAGACGCTGAACATCCTATAATAAACCCTTATGAATAACTATCAAAATAAGCTTATTAATACCTCAAGCGGTATTAATAATAATCGTTAATTTATTTCACTTTAAATTATATGTCAGATACTGAAGATAATAAAAACAAGCAAACTACACGTCGTGATTTTATGGTTCTAACAGCTAGTAGTGTTGCAGTGGTCGGGGCTGCATGTGCACTCTTACCTCTTATTGATTCTTTAAACCCTTCTGCAGATGTGCTAGCTTTATCATCAATTGAGGTTGATCTATCAAATATTGCGGTAGGGCAGACAGTTACGGTTAAGTGGCAAGGTAAACCGGTTTTTATCACCAACCGTACTCCTGATAAAATAGCCGCAGCAAGAGCAGTCAAAATGTCAGAGCTTATTGATCCTGAAACAGATGAGGCGCGCATTAAAGCGGGCTATGATAATTGGCTTGTAACAATCGGGATCTGCACGCATTTAGGTTGTGTGCCGCTTGCTAATCAAGGTGAATATGATGGATGGTTCTGTCCGTGCCATGGCTCACAATATGATTCTTCAGGTAGAGTTAGAAGAGGTCCTGCGCCTTTAAATTTAGCAGTACCGCCTTATACCTTCATTAGCGACAAAAAAATTAGAATTGGGTAGTGTGATGTATGAATGAAGATATTACCACTAAAAAGTCTAATGCTATTATAGAATGGATAGATTATCGCTTACCTATTTTTTCTTTCCTAAAGCATTTTAGCCATTATCAAACTCCAAAAAATCTTAGCTATTTATGGAATTTAGGCTCTATTGCCGGTATTGCTTTAGTAATTCAGATAATTACTGGTGTGGTGCTTGCTATGCACTATACTCCGCATGTTGATCATGCTTTCGATAGTGTTGAGCGTATCATGCGTAATGTAAATTACGGCTGGTTACTACGTTATACTCATGCGGTAGGTGCATCGATGTTTTTTGCTGCCGTATACTTACATATAGCAAGAGGCTTGTATTACGGCTCTTATAAAACACCTAGAGAACTGCTTTGGCATATCGGTATTATCATTTTTCTAACTATGATGGCTACTGCTTTTATGGGGTATGTACTACCATGGGGGCAAATGAGTTACTGGGGTGCAACAGTAATTACTAATTTATTTTCAGCTATTCCGCTAATAGGGGAATCCATAGTTACATGGTTATGGGGTGGTTTTTCTGTTGATAATCCGACATTAAATAGATTCTTCTCTCTGCATTATTTATTACCGTTTATTATCGTTGCCCTTGTAATGCTCCATTTAGTAGCCTTGCATCAGCATGGTTCAAATAACCCAAAAGGTATTGATGTTAAAAGCTCTCAAGATACTATTCCGTTCCATCCTTATTATACCGTAAAGGATTTTGTCGGTTTTGGGGTGTATTTCATGATATTTGCCTATTTTATTTTTTACGCACCGAATTATTTAGGACATCCCGATAATTACATTCAGGCAAATCCGTTAGTGACACCTGCTCATATCGTACCTGAATGGTATTTTCTACCATTTTATGCGATCCTTAGAGCCGTGCCGTCTAAGCTCGGCGGTGTGCTATTAATGTTTGGAAGTATATTCGTATTGTTTTTACTACCTTGGCTTGATACTTCAAAAGTCAGAAGTAGCAATTATAGACCAATATACCGCATTGCTTTTTGGATATTTATGGCAGATTGTTTATTGCTTGGTTACTTAGGGGGACAGCCGGTAGAAGAGCCGTATATTATCATTAGCCGTTTTGCTGCTTGTTATTACTTTTTCCATTTCTTAGTCGCCGTACCACTGATCGGTAAATATGAGAAGCCGTTGCCATTGCCGGAACAGTTGTAAAAGTAGTATATCATTCCTGCGTGGCATTGTTGTGTGGATCAATTCCTGAAAAATAAAGTTATAAGTTGTTATTTTGGATGCCATGGTCAAGTCACAGTATGGCATCGGAGCATTTTTCAAGAGCTATGTAATAACACTGATCAAGAAACTAGAATTACACAGTGATATAAATTTAAAAATACTATGAAAATTAAACTCATTATCTCCATCATCATACTAATAATCTCTAGCGTATGCCTAGCAGGTCAAGAAGCATTGCCACTGCACAAGATGAAATGGTCGTTTGATGGTGTATTTGGTACAGTTAAGCGTGAAGCTGCACAAAGAGGTTTTCAAGTTTATAAAGAAGTTTGCAGCGTTTGTCACGGTTTGAATAATTTATATTACCGTAATTTAAAAGATATTGGTTTTTCTGATGATGAAATAAAAGAAATCGCTAAAGTATATACGGTAAAAGATGGACCAAATGATGCAGGTGAGATGTTTGACCGTCCTGCGCTTCCATCTGATCGTTTTGTAACTCCTTACCCTAATGAGCAAGCGGCAAGATCAGCTAATAATGGAGCATATCCTCCTGATTTATCTTTAATAATAAAAGCACGTCATGACGGAGCTAATTATATATATTCGCTGCTTACCGGTTATAAAGAACCACCGGCAGATTTTAAGCTGATGCAAGGCACTCATTATAATCCCTATTTTCCTAGTGAGCAAATAGCAATGCCGCCGCCGCTTACAGATGGGCAGGTTACTTATATGGACGGCACTAATGCAAGCGTAGAGCAGATGTCGCATGATGTTACAGTATTCTTACAATGGGCAGCTGAGCCGGAAATGGAACACCGTAAAGCTATGGGTCTTAAAGTCATGATGTTTTTAGTAGTATTTACTATCTTTTTCTATATTGCCAAAAACCGTATTTGGTCTAATTTAAAGTAGTTTTTAACATCTTGTTGTATGGCTTCTATGTCATTCCCACTTTTACAGTCATGACATAAGAAATTTTTAAACCCATGAGACAACTCCGCCTTTCCCTTTCTTGGTGTGGTAATTTTGCTATACTTTATCCTAAGATTTATATAGGTGTAGGTATTTATTATTACTTTATTTGCAGTTATAATAGGCTTTATTAGCTCTATCATTACTGAAATTTTAAAAATATACGACATTATAACGACAAAAACACGAGATAAATGTTTCAGATCGCCAAATTGCTAATAACAAACTCAATCAATCTAAAACTTTTACAGGGCTTACCATATCGCAAAATGACATAGCAATATTCTCTCTTTACTCCACTTATAAATCAGGTGTTAGTTGGGTTGATGCTTTTGAACTGCTCAGTAAGACCAGTGCTTGTTTATAGCTGCTTTGTAATTTATGTAGGAGTTAAATTATGTTCAATATAAATCATTAAAAAGTTATACCCTGTTAGTGGAATATTTAGACATATTATGGAGTATAGAGGATCAAACTATTTTTGTAGGGATTATTAGTTTTCACTTTGGTCAGCATACTTTCAGTAAATTATGGAAGTATTATACTTGAATTTTAAATAGATAATTTTTATATATTATAAATATATAACTAACAAAATTAATGGTGGTTTTATGTTAAAGAATGTAAGATTATATATTCCGTCTATAGCAGCTATTATTTTATCAAGTAATATTGCAATGGCTAATAAGAATTATGATGCTGGTCATGCGACGGCTTTGCGTCAAGTAGCCGATTTAATAGATAATCAAATGACAAATATTGATAATTTATTTAGAAATAGATTGTCGTTGTATGAATCTAATAGCATAAAAAGTAATTTTATTACTAAAGATAAGCAGTATATTGTTGTTATGGAAGTACCTGGATTTGAAAAAAGTCAAATTAAGGTCAAAGTAAGCAGAAATAAATTATTTATTACAGGGAATATAGAAGAAAAAAATAAATCTGATGATTTAGATAATTATATGAATAAAAATTTTAATTATGTAATATCATTATATGAGGATGTAGATCAAACAAATATCTCTTCAAACCTTAAGAATGGAATACTTACTATTATTTTACCTCGCACTGAGGTTAAAGAACAAGATGCAAGAGAGATACCGATTAATTAGTATTGTAAGTTGTATTTCTGGATAGCGTGGCTTGGACACGATATGATACACTAGGTATGTGTTTTTCGCTCTACGTAATAAAGCCTAGTGAAAATGACATAGATAGAGTACAATATATAAATAATTTATCTTTTACTACCGGCGTTCATAGCAAGGCTTGCAGAAACAAATTCTTCAAGGTTACCATCAAGCACTCCTCTAGTGTCGGAAGTTTCATAATCGGTACGTAAATCTTTCACCATTTGATACGGTTGCAGTATATATGACCTAATTTGGTGTCCCCAGCTATTATCGGTTTTAGCTGCATTCTGTTCGTTAATATTGTCTGTGCGTTTCTGCATTTCAAGCTCATAGAGTTTGGCTTTAAGCATTCTCATAGCTTGAGCTTTATTCTTATGCTGTGACCTATCGCTTTGACATTGCGTTACTGTTCCTGTCGGTATGTGGGTTATACGTACGGCAGAATCTGTAGTGTTAACATGCTGTCCGCCAGCTCCTGATGCTCTGAAAGTATCAATTCTTAAATCTTTATCATCAATAGTAATTGATATATTATCATCAATTTCGGGATATACCCAGCTACTTGCAAAACTAGTCATTCTTTTACCTGCCGCATTAAACGGGGAAATACGCACCAGCCTATGAACTCCTGCTTCAGTTTTAAACCAGCCGTAAGCACGTTTGCCTATTATCCTAATTGTACATGATTTAATGCCTGCTTCTTCGCCGTTAATCATATTGATTATTTCAGTTTTAAAGTCTAATCTTTCGGCAAAACGCAAATACATACGCATCATGATAGATGCCCAGTCATGGCTTTCAGTTCCTCCTGCTCCAGCATTAATTTCCAAAAAGCAATTATTACAATCTGCTTCCCCTGAAAATAAATATTCTGTTTCAAATTTAGCAGCAATTATGCTTAAATTTTTAAGATCTTGTTTAACTTGTGCAAGTGTTTCTAAGTCATTTTCAGTTTCAGCTAGTGCTTCAAGTTCTAAAGTATCTTTTAAATTAGATTTCAGTTTATTCAAAGTATTTAGTTTTTCTTCTAAAGTACTTTTTTCTCGAAGTAATGTTTGTGCATTAACCTGATCATTCCATAAATCAGGGTTTGTTGTTAGTTCTGCTAATTCTTTTAATCGTTTAGTTGCAGTTTTGATATCAAAGAGACCTCTCAAGCAATTCTAAAGATTGCTCAATTTTTTTTACATAATTTTCTATTTCGGCGTACATTATTTTTTCCTGTTATAAATTTTGATTTTGCTATATATTATCGTGATTGTTTGGGGTGTGTTTATGTCACTCCCGTGTGTAGTGGTTGTTGCATGGACTGAAAAATACATTTGCTGTCATACCGTGGTTTGACCACAGTATCCAAAAAAAATTAAAGCAGACTGGATCCCGTGATCAAGTCGTGGGATGACAGGAGTATAATTGATACACGCAACAATGTATATGCGGGCATGACAAAGGTGATAACCGCAATAAACAAATGTAAATTATATCACAATAATTATGAATAATCAAAAATATATAAGGAACTTTTCAATAATTGCTCATATCGATCATGGTAAATCTACGTTAGCAGATAGGTTAATTGAACATTGCGGTGGATTTCAGGCTAGAGAAATGAGCAAACAAGTGCTAGATTCGATGGATATCGAAAAAGAACGCGGCATAACTATTAAGGCACAAACAGTAAAGCTTTTATATAAGGCTAAAGACGGTAATACTTACTATTTGAATCTAATGGATACTCCAGGACATGTCGATTTTGCTTATGAAGTTAGCAGGTCTTTAGCTGCTTGTGAAGGCTCATTATTGGTAGTTGATAGTACGCAAGGAGTAGAGGCACAAACGCTTGCAAACGTTTACAAAGCAATCGAGAATAACCACGAAATAGTACCGGTGCTTAATAAGATTGATTTACCTGCTTCCGAACCTGAGCATGTTAAGCAGCAAATAGAGGATATAATCGGAATTGATGCAAGTGAGGCGCTGCTAATTTCTGCTAAAAGCGGTATAGGGATTGATTTAGTTTTAGAAGCAATAGTAAATAAATTACCTCCGCCAAAAGAAAGTAGTGATGATATTTTGAAAGCTTTGCTTGTTGATAGTTGGTATGATCCATATCTTGGCGTGGTTATTTTAGTACGTATTATTGATGGGGCTTTACGTAAGAATATGCGTATTAAAATGATGGCTACAAACTCAGTTTATAAAGTTGAGCATGTTGGATATTTTACTCCGAAAAAACATATTGCGGATGTTTTATATGCAGGGGAGATTGGTTTCTTTACTGCTTCTATAAAGCAGGTAGCGGATTGTAAAGTCGGGGATACTATAACTGATGAGAAAAAGCCTTGTGAGCAAGCATTGCCTGGCTTTAAACCAAATTTACCTGTAGTGTTTTGCGGCTTTTATCCAACGGATAGTTCAGAGTTTGAGTATCTAAAGGATTCGCTTGCTAAATTGCACCTTAATGATTCCAGCTTTGAATATGAAATGGAAAGCTCCTCAGCACTCGGAGTAGGCTTTAGGTGTGGCTTTTTAGGGTTACTACATTTAGAGATTATTCAGGAACGTTTAAGTAGGGAGTTTGATTTAGATTTAATTACTACCGCACCAAGCGTGATATATAAAATTTATATGCGAGATGGTGAGAGCTTGGAAATTTATAACCCAGCAGATTTACCTAATTTACAAAAAATCGAGTCAATCGAAGAGCCATGGATTAAGGCAATTATAATTGTACCTGATGAGTTTTTAGGTGCAGTATTATCGCTTTGTACTGAAAAAAGGGGAGTACAGTTAGATCACAGCTACATAGCAAACAGGGCTAGAATAGTTTATAAATTACCGTTAAATGAGATAGTTTATGATTTTTACGATCGTTTAAAAAGCTGTTCTAAAGGTTATGCAAGTTTTGAATGGCAAATGGATGTTTATGCACCTTCTGAGCTTGTTAAACTTGGAATTTTGGTTAACGGTAAGGCGGTTGATGCATTATCCACAATCGTACATCGCTCTCGTGCCGAGCAGACGGGTAGGGCGTTATGTGTAAGGTTAAAGGACTTGATACCAATACAGCAAATCGATATAGTGATTCAAGCAAGTATAGGTAGCCGTATTATTGCCCGTGAGACTATTAAAGCCCTGCGTAAAGACGTATTATCTAAATGTTATGGTGGTGATATAACCCGTAAGCGTAAGCTTCTTGAGAAGCAAAAAATAGGTAAAAAGAGAATGAGACAGTACGGTAATATTGAAATCCCGCAATCTGCCTTTATTGCTGCTTTAAAAATAGGTGATGAGTAATTTTTGATCGCTTGATCTGTATTAATTTTTTTATTTGATATAAAGAAAACGCTAGACGTTATAGAAAAGATTTGTTATAAGAAGTTATCTAAAATTCTTCCTCGGTAGCTCAGTGGTAGAGCAAACGGCTGTTAACCGTTCGGTCGCTGGTTCGAATCCGGCTCGGGGAGCCATTCCATACAGTTGGATACTTGTTTAAGTTCATTGAAACGGGAAAACAAAATTTTAAAATTTTCTTTTTTTGGCAATTATTGAACCTTTAAAAGGTTCATGTGCATTTGTAGTTACATTTATAAATTCTAGAAGTTTTTTAGAGAACTTGTAATCGACTATGTCATAATTTTTAATTGACTCGTTTGATTTGTATTGATATTCTTTTAATCCTTAGCTAAAAAATTCTGCTCTAGTTATAAAACTCCATCTGCTACGAAATCCATATATGAATTGAGCTTATTGGGTCTATGTTAAAAACTAGCAGGACTTGTTAAACATCGTCAAATAGAATGCACAGTATTTTTAGAGAAAGAGGATTTATTAAGTACATAGTTATTACAATCAACAATTATAGTGATTGATTTATTTTCATTGCCTCTATAGATGACTTTTATCAGGTGATAATTAAACTTTATCATTTAGATATAAGTTAATTTTAAAGAATTAAAATATGGACAATCAAGAAGAAGAAATTTTAACCTCTGAATCTTATATTGATGAAGAGGAAGAAAAGCATTTAAAAGCTAAAAATGCAAGGACAGAGCTTAAATTAATATTAATAACTTTTACTATTATTCTTACTAGTTTTTTAACTTTTACTTACTTCTTTTTAAATTATGTAGAAGAAAAAGCAGCAGAGTATAAATTACAGCAGGAACAAGAAGCTAAAGCAGCTAATAAACCAAAATGATAGTTGCTAAAATATAAAATAACCGAAAGTTACTAATATGTTTATAGTTAGAAGATGATTTGTTATTGCAATTTTTAATTTTTGCTTTAATTGTCATCAACTATTATTAACAAAAATAAAAAATAACTTGTATTGAAGGTATAAGCTTGTGGTAAAACAAGTTTGAAATTTATCTTTATGCTAAGAAACTACTTGATAATCTTAAAGATTTAAACACTAAAGTGCAAAATCCTGTGATATAGAAGAGAAAGTCACACAAGATATTTACTACACCCGTAAATATAAATATCACGGCTCACAAATCTGTTAATCAAGTGTCCTTATTATTATCATCTGATTAAACTGGCGATTATGCGTGCTGAGTTTGTAGCTGAATAAGTAGCTAAGCTTTTTACTGCAATAATGCTACAAGCTGCTTTACTTCATGATACTATTGATAATACGTCATTAACTGACGAAATGATTAATAGCATTTTTGGATTATAAGTATAGAGAAACATATGGAAAGTTTCATTAGAATTAAACCTTACTGCCGAGGAAAGCTTAAATTTGTTGATTAAGCAAAAAGATATAATACAGCTCTATAAAATTATCTGATCGTATACATAACATCTAAACTTTAGGTGCAATTACTTGGGAAAATTACTAAAATCTTAAAAGAAACTTTAATGCGCTTTTTACAAGTTTGTGCATATCTGGAGATATAGAATATATATTTATTCAGCTTTGTTCGAATATATTAAAACAACAAACTCATTTAAGTGAATTAAATTTGAAAGCACAGATTTTTAACTCTAATAATTATACTGTACGTTTTCAAGTGATTCAAAATGTGTCATGTCACTCCCAAGTAGAATGCTTACCTACCGGTGTCATAATAAGAAGCATTCTGTAAGTTCCTATATTTACTACGTTAAAGCTATACCAAACTAAGTAATTACATATATAAAAATTAATGAAAACGCATAAATAAGAGTAGTAAACGTAAATCTTTTCAATATTTCAAAGTTTTTTAAAGTATTGATACAGTAGTATTGGTAGTTATACTCCTAATAGTAGTTGGATTTTAGATCAACTTGAATAAGTATTTATTAAAATAAATACTATAGGGCATACAAATTAAAAATATAATTGCTATAGCTTTTAATAGTTTAAGAGGGTAAAATTTTTTGGTTAATAAAATTAATGTAATCATTAAAATTAGTTGGAGTAATAGCAAGCAAAAAGTTATTTTTAATAATGATGTACAATAAATATAAGTCAAAACAAGCAACACCAGAATTTACACGAAAAAAATATGCTAAAATAGTTTGTATATTCATTTTCTCTTCTACATATAAATTATAATTCTTTGCAATTTATTCCAAAATTTTCTATGATATATCTGCACGATACTACACATATAGTTACTATCTAAGCAGCACTAGCACCTGTGCTTGGGTCCATAATTAGGAAGATTAGCCATGATGACGTAAGAAACGGATATTAAAATAGTGGTAATAATGCAGTGGGTTTTTAACCCATATTATCTTCTATCCAGCAAAATAATAGAGTTCCTAAGGGTCTAAAAGTATAAAAGTAGATTCAAAAGAAAAAAAGCTGCAAGAAGTCGATTAACGTGAGTATAGTATTGCAAAAGAAAAGCTTATTAAATAGTACTGAACATAGAATAAGATCAAAATATTCTAAAAAAGTACCTATAGATAATAAACCTATAGCCGGTTTTATTTTCTATTTAAACTTTTTGTTCTTTTCCGTATCCTAGCACAAATTTTTCTAAAAAGTTAAATTATAGAAAGATAATGAGCATGATTTAAAGTCAAGGAAAAAGTTATAATATTGTATGACTATACTTATTTAAAACTTCTTTGACTAATGAAGTAGTGATTTTTCTTTTGGAAGTTAGAGCAATTTGATTAATATTCTCTAATATTTCTATGATTTTAGAATGTTCCCTAGGTAAATTTACTAAAAGAAAATCTATGATTTGCCTGGATATTATTACTGAAGAAATAGAAAAATGCTTAAATATTAGAACTTTGATTAATTCATCATCAGGAGAGTTTAATACTATACTAAGCACTGATTTAATACGTGAAGATAAATCAGGTAAAGCAAAATTTTTGCTTTTATCAAACGAGGTAAGTAAAAGATATTTTCGTTTTTCGTTAATAATATTAAATATATACAGTAATGCCGGCTCTTGCCAGTTTTCAATATCTTCAATAATAAAAGCATTGTATTGTTCTAAAATTTCTTCATTAAAAAAGATATCTTTAATAATATAGGCATTGCTTAAATTTTGCCATATTTTGGTTAAATAAGTTTTGCCTGAAGAAGAAGGACCTTTAATTAATAAAGTAAATTTATAAGGATTAACGCCAAATCTGTGTTGCCAATTTTGTATAATATTATACGCTTGATCGTTAGAACTAGAAACAATAAATTCATCAGGATGATATTTATTAGGAGTAGTAAAACGAAATATATATTGCTGCATTTATTGATCCTTAGCAGCATTGTTCTAGGTTTATGGTGTCATTCCCGTGAAAGCGAGAATCCAGAAAAATAACCTTAATACCGGTAAAATTAGACATTAATTGACAAAATAAACCTAAAAAAACAAGTTTTTTATAGGTTTTACTAGATTCCCACTTTCTTGGGAAGAACATTGATCGCTTTTTAAAAACCATACAACAATACTATACTTATCCCTCTAATCGATAGAACTTACTGAATTTATAAAATGTAATTAGATTCAAGAGTAAAATTTTAGTAATGCCGGCAATCGGTATGGCAAAAAATATTCCAATAATTCCAAATAAACTACCGCAAGCAAAAATTGAGAATATAATCCAAAGTGGATGCAAACCTATTTTATCACCGATAATTTTAGGGGTTAAAACATAAGATTCACAAATATTCCCGACTAAATAAATCATCATTATATATAATAATTTTGCAGTCATACTGAAAGTTACATAACCGATAATTAGGGTCAAGAGAAACGCTATAAAAGTACCAATAAAAGGAATAATAACTAAAAACCCTGTTAAAATGCCGAGTAAAAGAGCAAGATCAATACCTATTACGGTAAATGCAATGCTATAATAAGTAGATAATAATAAGCAAATATTTAGCTGTCCTCTTATGTAAGCAGATAACAGATCATTAATTTCCGATATTATTTCAAGGATTTTGTTTCTGCTTTTTATAGGTAATAATGATTTCATATTTTCAATAATATTATTCCAATCACGTAGGAAATAAAATAATATTATAGGTATAAGTAACAATAAAACAAATATGTTAATAGTGATAATAGTATAACGCCAAAGATTATTAGCAATACTACTAAGTATAGTAAATATACTATTTATAAAATTGCTTAAAGAATCCTTGATCTTATAGGCAATATCCGGTTCTATCGAATAAATTTTTACCATTATAGGCGGCAATATTTCTCCTTGAAAATAATTTTTATATTTCGGAATATTATGTATAAAAGTAAAAATTTGTCCATAAATTATTGGTACTAAAATAGTTAAGCTTAAGAAAAATATGTTCAAAAATATTAGATAAATTATGCTCGATGCAAATTTATTTGATATTTTAAATTTTGATGCGATAAAATTGATAGTAGGTTGTAGTAAGTAAGATATTATAAATGCAATAAAAAATGGTTTTACTGCATCTGAAATTAGCATAAAGCCGCTTATAAAAATCCCTAAAAAAACTAGCCACAATATAGCAGTTTTACTCATATTATTCTTCTTGCTTAGGTTTTTTAGTAACCTGTACGGTAGCAGGGCGAAGTAGTCTATCTTTAATTTTATATCCTGATTGCATTACAGTAATAACGCTATTTGGTGCATATTTCGTATTATCTATTTGTGAAATTGCATTATGTAGATTATAGTCAAACATTGATCCTATTTCCGGCTTTATTTCTTCAATATGATGTTTATGAAAGATTTTATCCAGCTCATCTTTAGTCATCTGAACGCCTTCAATAATATTTATGACTTCTACATCAAGCTTTGCCGGTGTATGTGCTAATGCTCTTGCAAGATTATCACTAACATTTAGTAGCTCTTTAGCAAATGTAGCAATCGCATAATCTTTTGCTTCGTCACGTGCTTTTTCTAAACGCTTCCTTGTATTGTCTATTTCGGCAGTAGTTCTTATTAGCTTATCTTTTAGCTCTTCAATTTGTGCTTTTAACTCTGTTAATTCCTCTCTATCGTTAGCACTTGGTGCTTTTCTTATTTCTTCTTCGTTATTTTCTATATTATTATCCGTCATATTATCTACTTTGTTATTTTAAGATTAATAAGATATAATAAAAAATCTAAAATTTTCAATATAATATTATAGTAATATGAGACAGTCAGGAAGAAAAAGCAACCAATTACGTCCTATTTCATTAGAATTATCACCACTTGTTAATGCAGAAGGTTCATGTCTTATTAAAATAGGTAAGACGCATGTCATATGTAGTGCTACTTGCGAAACTACCGTACCACCGTTTTTACGTGGGCAGAATCAAGGTTGGGTTACTGCTGAATACGGTATGCTTCCAAGCTCTACATCACAGCGTATTAAAAGAGAAGCAGTACTTGGAAAACAAGGTGGAAGAACACAAGAGATACAGCGTTTGATAGGTAGGGCGATGCGATGTGTAATTGACCTAAAAAAACTTGGTGAAAGACAAATTATTATAGATTGTGACGTGATTAATGCTGATGGTGGTACTAGAACGGCAGCAATAACAGGGAGCTACATAGCATTGCACCTAGCTATTAGATTATTGATGAAAAAGAGCATTTTAAAAGTAAACCCGTTAATTAGCCAAATTGCAGCTATTTCTTGTGGTATATATAAAGGTGAGACGATACTAGATTTAGATTATTTAGAAGATAGTGATGCTGAAGTGGATATTAATTTTGTGTTTGCAGGTAATGGTAATCTAATAGAAGTACAAGGCACAGCAGAGAAAAAGCCTTTTTCCGAAGAGCAATTTTTAGCAATGTTGAAACTTGCTAAAGTCGGTGCAGCGGAATTGTTTAAACTACAAAATCAGGTATTGCTTGGGTCTTAATATATAAAGCTAAAGAAGTCCTCGATATTATACCATGGACTGTCTTGATGGGCTTTGATGTATGGATCGAAAAACACGTTTGGTATCATTTCCGCTGTGGCGGGAATCCAGTAAAACCTATAAACACTTGTTTTTTTAAGTTTATTTTGTCAATTAATGTGTAATGTTTATACTGATATTAAGGTTATTTTTTTGGATTCCCGCCTACGCTGGAATGATATAGAGGAGGTTAGGAATAACATGAGATGTGATTTCCTATAGTCATTGTCTTCAACACATTATAATCATTGTGTGGATGATAGAGTGAGTAATATTCAAGATTATCAGATGAAACATTTCTCAAAATGAGGAAAAAGCTTTGCCGATTTATACAATTTTAGTGCTGTTATATCAAGAATCAAGTAAGCTTAATAAAAAATATTTTATTAATTAATTATCTGAAAGATAAGCTAGATGTCAAAATAATTATTGCAGATGATGATCATTTAATGATTAAAGAAATAGCTTTATATAATTTACTATCTTACTCTTATGTGATATTTGTGCTAAAAAGTTTACCTGGAACTAAACCGAAAGCACTTAATGATGCTCTAGAATATTTACGTGGTGAGTATTTAGTGGTTTATGATGCTGAAGATAACCCTGAATCTGATCAGTTGCTTAAGGATCTAGCAATGTTTAGAAACTTGCCATCCTAATATGTTTGTCTTTAAGCTAAGCTTAATTTTTATAATAAAAATGAGAATCCAAAATGTTTAATTATAGAATATAGTTTAGGTTTGCATATATCTTATCTTGAAAGTATTAAGTTTGCTAAAACTGCCTACACCTCTTTCTTGGTAGTACTAGTAATCATTTTAAAACGGATATATTAACATAAGCTTGGCCGGGTGGATACTTATAATGTAACAGAAGTAACGGAAGATGCCGAGCTTGGTATAAGACTAATCCCGGAATTATACAGTAGCTATTCTTGACTCCTATACTCTAGATGAAGCACCGAATAGTTTAGGGAAATTGGCTCAATCAAAGGTCATGATGGATTAAAGGCTTTTTACAAATATTTTTTGTATTTAAAAGCACACAAGAATAAACACCGTATTGCAAATAATAACAATTTATATTTTCATCGGCTTATCTACTTATCATTTTTTGAGTTTACCCTTTATAATATTTGTATTGTTATAAATAAAAATTCCATAATTAATTATTTTATGGTGTGTTAAGAGTGTTTTTCGCTTTTATATTTGTATGGTAGCGCTCTTTAATATATTAAAGAATTCTTTGAAAAGTAGAAAAATAAAATTTCAAAATATTAGTAGCTTTGATCTTATGGGCTAGTTATTTTATATTACATAAATGTAGCATCATAAAATGTATCATCTAAAGCAGTATTTAAATAATTTTTTGTCCCTTTAAATGGAGTAAAACTAAACATGGAGTTAGTTTAGAGGATTTTGATAAAGAATAGATCTATTATCTAACCTCTTGCAAATTATTCTTTATAAGATAGGTTATAGCAAGAGGTCTAATAAAAAATTTTTGTTCTTTCCCCTTGAACTAACAAAAATAAAATATATATAGTATGTACATATTTAAAGATTTAATAA
Organism: Rickettsia canadensis str. McKiel; assembly: GCF_000014345.1. Taxonomy (NCBI): domain Bacteria; kingdom Pseudomonadati; phylum Pseudomonadota; class Alphaproteobacteria; order Rickettsiales; family Rickettsiaceae; genus Rickettsia; species Rickettsia canadensis. The sequence goes on from NC_009879.1 coordinate 361,252, forward strand.
TTGGAGGTTAAAATGTCTTTTAAACCATTACATGATAGAATTGCAATAAAGCCTATCGAACACGAAGAAAAAACTAAAGGTGGAATTATTATTCCTGATACTGCTAAAGAAAAGCCTATGCAAGGTATTATCACCGCTGTAGGCACAGGTACTCGTAATGAAAAAGGTGAAGTTTATCCTTTAGAGTTAAAAGTCGGTGACAAAGTTTTATACGGTAAGTGGGCAGGTACCGAAATCGAAATTAAAGGTGAAAAACTGATCGTTATGAAAGAAAACGATGTTCTTGGTATAATTAATTAATTGTTTATTTATAAAAGGAGAAATTACATATGGCAACAAAACTTATTAAACATGGTTCAGAAGCTCGTGAAGAAATGCTAAAAGGTGTTGATATACTTGCAAATGCAGTAAAAGTTACTTTAGGTCCAAAAGGAAGAAACGTACTTATCGAGCAGTCATTCGGTGCACCGAAAATTACTAAAGACGGTGTTACGGTTGCAAAATCGATTGAATTAAAAGAGAAAATTAGAAATGCAGGAGCTCAGCTATTAAAATCAGCTGCCACTAAAGCTGCGGAAGTAGCAGGTGACGGTACTACTACAGCTACAGTACTTGCTAGAGCTTTGGCTCGTGAGGGTAATAAGCTAGTAGCTGCCGGTTATAATCCTATGGACTTAAAGCGTGGTATGGATTTAGCGGTAAACACAGTAGTAGAAGAAATTAAAAAATCTAGTAAAAAGATTAATAGTCAAGAGGAAATCGCACAGGTTGGTACTATATCTTCAAACGGTGATAAGGAAATCGGCGAAAAAATTGCTAAGGCAATGGAGGAAGTCGGTAAAGAAGGTGTAATAACCGTTGAAGAAGCAAAGAATTTTAGCTTCGATGTTGAAGTAGTTAAAGGTATGATGTTTGATAGAGGTTATCTATCACCATATTTTGTAACAAATTCCGAGAAGATGGTTGCTGAACTTGAAAACCCTTTCATCTTATTATTTGAGAAAAAATTATCAAATTTACAACCGATGTTACCTATACTTGAAGCTGTAGTGCAATCGCAGCGTCCACTACTAATTATTGCTGAGGATGTTGAAGGTGAAGCTCTTGCAACGCTTGTAGTCAATAGATTACGTGGTGGTTTAAAAGTTGCAGCAGTAAAAGCTCCAGGTTTTGGTGATAGAAGAAAAGCAATGATGGAAGACATCGCTATCTTAACTAAAGGTGAGCTTATTACTGAAGATTTAGGTATGAAGCTTGAAAATGTTAGTATTAAAAGTCTAGGTACTGCAAAAAGAGTAACCATTTCCAAAGAAAATACCGTAATTGTTGACGGTAGTGGTGATAAGAAAAGTATTGAAGATAGAGTGTTGCAAATTAAATCTCAAATAGCTGAAACTACTTCTGATTATGATAAAGAAAAACTACAAGAGCGTTTAGCTAAACTTTCCGGTGGTGTTGCTGTATTAAAGGTGGGTGGTGCTACGGAAGTTGAAGTGAAAGAGCGTAAAGACCGTGTTGAAGATGCACTTGCTGCTACAAGAGCTGCAGTTGAGGAAGGTGTTGTTGCTGGCGGTGGTGTAACATTACTTCATACGTCACAAATTTTAACAAAGCTTAAAGTAGAGAATAAGGATCAACAAGCAGGTATTGAAATAGTAATAGAAGCTTTAAAGGATCCGCTAAAACAGATTGTTGAAAATGCTGGTGAAAACGGTGGTGTAGTAGTTGGTAAATTACTAGAACATAAGGATAAAAATTTTGGCTTTAATGCTCAAGATATGCAATATGTCGATATGATTCAAGCAGGAATTATTGACCCTGCTAAAGTAGTACGTACTGCTCTACAAGATGCGGCTTCCGTTGCTTCGTTAATTATTACCACAGAAACTTTGATTGTTGATGAACCTTCGAAGGAAGAGCCAATGCCAATGCGTGGTAGCGGTATGGGAGGCATGGGCGGTATGGACTTCTAAGTCTATATTAAGATAAGTTATGCGATAAGTCTAAATAAAAACTGGTCTTGTTGCATGGATTGATGTCATCCTCTCGAATGCGTGTATTGAAACACACTCTAGGTCATACCGTGGTCTCAAGTCGCGGTATGACAGTAAAAAAACTGATTTATGCAACAAGAATAAAAGTTGTACAAATGGGTTTTACAGTGATTTTTTGCTTGATTTAAAAATAAATTCTTTGATAAAACTCTTCCACAAAAAATAAAATATAATAATTTTTCTAAAAACAAATCAATTAGAAATGTTAACATAATAAATTTATTGCTTTATTTGGTGTTTAGTTATTTGTAAAGTATAACTATTAACTGAATTAGTATAAATTAAGGAGGTGGTTTTGCTCCAAAGGGTTATTAAACATTTGAATCATAATTTATCTAAACATGACATTACTGCTCAAATAACAGGTAGGATCAAACATCCAATATCAATTTTATATAAATTATATCGTAAGGGTATAAAATTAGAAGAATTAACAGATATTTTTGCAATAAGAATAGTGGTAATAGATGAAGAGAAATGTTATAAAGCTTTAAAAGTAGTTCATAATCTTTATGAGTATGAAAAGGATAAATTCAAAAATTATATTCTTAATCCTAAACCAAACGGCTATCAATCTTTGCATACTATTATTATAACTGAGGATAATTATAAAATAGAGATACAAATACGTGATCATAAGATGCATTATCATGCAGAGAGCGGTGAAGCTGCACATTGGAAATATAAAAATAGTTTTTAGCTTATAACATAAAAGCTGAATAAGCTGAATTTTTATTTTGTATTATTGTGAATGTTTAAAAAGAAATTTCATAAAACGACTTTTTGCAATATTCTTTTTTGTTCTGAAGTGAAAATGTTGCTTGATAAAATTAGTGGAAACATTTAATAGTTGTTATTATTTCTAAATACGCTGCTATTATAAATAAGCAAGAATCTTTCTATAGTCTCTGTTACTTTTTCTAAAGCCTTTTCCGGAGGTTTTTAGCATTTATAGTTTGTAAATTATGAAGGCATTTAAATGCTTTAATAAAGTACGATATCATATTTCTGTTCTTGAATTAATAAATTTAACATTTAACCTGTGCTAATTTTACCATACGTCTTAATTGGCTACGTTCATCTAGTAAATACTATGCGGTACTCATGCATGGCATTGCATCAACCATGGGTTCTTGAATATGAAACAAGTTTAGGCGCTGGAAGACAAACCCTGGACATAGATGGACACACCATCATCACGATGCTTAATTAAGCGTTAAAGCAACTTAATAGTTGTTTATGAGTTAAGTGACCCAAGACTTTGTTGTGTAGATACCCAAGTCGTCATTGTGAGTAGCCAGATTGTACGACAATCGATAAAAATGCTGAAGATTAGTATTTTGTGACTGTATTACTTTGTTGAAACTTACAGTTTCTTTTCGCAATGACGATGAAAAACAGTCCACGCAACAAAGTTTAATTTACTAATTATTTATTATCTACTCAAAGCTTTTATTCCTTCCTTTAAGCCGTCTTTTATAAATGAAATTTTAGCTTGTTTACCGTCTGCAGTTATTAGTTCTACATAATTGTTGTTTGATAAAATTATATCTAGATCATTTTGCGTAATAGTAGCTAGAGCCTGACAGCCATTTACCGTACAATTTACATATTTTCCTGCTGCTATTCGTTTATCACCGCTATTAATAATAGTACCTGCCGGAATTTGAACATTTGATGGGACTATTTCGATTATCTTTAGTTCCTGTTCTTCTTGTTCTTGATTAAAGTATCCTATATGATAAATGGCTAATATTTCCTTTTCTTTATCTTTCTCTAGATTATTAATTTGTTGTGATAAGAAACAAAGTTTTTTTTTCTCATTAAGAGTACAGTTTAAAGTCCAAGCTCCATACTTTTTTGGTGTCGTTGATGCATTGACGTTTTGTATGCTATACAAAACAAAATTACCGGTTATTATAAATAACCCGCTAAAAACAAAAGCAATTTTCTTTACATAATCTTTCATATAATTTTTAACCTCTTTAAAATATTTTCTTTTCCTAAAATTTCTGCAATTTCAAACACGCTCGGTGAAGCTGTCATGCCGGTTATTAAAGCTCTAACCGGTTTCATAAGCTCATTTAGTTTTAAGCCATTATGAGTTGCTATTTCTTTAAATTTATTCTGCACTGATTCCTTATCAAACTGCTTAAGCTTGTTTAAATTTTCTATAACTTGCTTGATTAAATCCTTATCGCAATTTTCAATAATTTCTTTTGCATCTTGCTTGTAGATGATAGGAGAATCGACAAGATAAATTTGAGCAAGCTGTACTAGATCTAGCAACGTTTCACTTCTGACTAACAAACTCCGTATTGCTTGATTTATATAGATTACTTCCTGCTTGCTAACATTATAATTTTGTCTCAATCTCTCTACAGTCTTTGAAGTTGCACTATCATTATCAAGTAGTCGTAAATAGTGGGCGTTAAGGCTATTCATGTTAGCAAAATCAAGTTTAGCCGGTGATTTACCGAGCGAATCAAGATTAAACCATTTTATAGCCTGATCCATTGAAATAATTTCATCATCGCCGTGGCTCCAACCAAGACGCAATAAATAATTACACACACTTTCCGGTAAATATCCCATATCTTTATAAGCTGCAACGCCTAAGGCTCCATGCCTTTTCGATAATTTTGCCCCGTCTGCTCCATGAATTAGCGGTATATGAGTCATGCTTGGTACGGCATAGCCGCAAGCCTGATAAATAGCGATTTGTCTTGCTGCATTGGTTAAATGATCATCACCTCTAATAATATGAGTTATACCCATATCGTGATCGTCTACTACAACCGCTAGCATGTAAGTAGCAGTGCCATCGCTACGCAATAACACCATATCGTCAATATGAGAATTTTCTATTACTACATCGCCTTGTAAAGTATCACGAATTGTTATACTACCTTCGCGTGGGGTTTTTAGACGTATTACCGGCTTAATATCAGTAGGGTAGGCCGCAGGATCTTTGTCACGCCAATCGCTATTAAAAATAAAATACTGCTTATTTTCTAAAGCTTTTTGTCGCTGTTTTTCTATTTCTTCTTGGCTAGTAAAACAATAATATGCTTTACCTGCTTGCAGTAATTTTAGTGCAGTTTCTTTGTAAAGATCATTACGTTTTGACTGAAATATAACTTCACCGTCCCAATCAAGACCTAGCCATTTTAGACCTGAGAATATAGCTTCTACAGCTTCGTTTGTGGATCTTTCTTTATCAGTATCTTCAATGCGAAGCAAAAACTTACCGTTATGATGCCTTGCAAATAAATAGTTAAACAAAGCGGTTCTTGCCGAACCTATATGTAAAAACCCCGTTGGTGACGGAGCAAATCTAGTAATTACGTTAGTCATTTATTATATCCTCCTATTTACCCACTACTTGATCACGGGATCCAGTCTTTTTTAATTTTTTCTGGATACTGTAGTCAAGTCACGGATTACATCTAATGTGTGTTTCTTTCTAAATACATAAAATAATTTACTTCTATATTGTCGCTTAATTTCCATTCATTTTTAGCCATATCATATATCAAACCTTTCAGCTCCTTAATTTCAATACCGGTATCTGTAAGCATTTCATAAATTTCCGAGGGTTTTAAAAATTTACTATAATTATGAGTGTTTTTCGGTACCCAGCCTAAAATATATTCAGCAACTATTATTCCGAGTATATAAGCTTTTTTCATGCGGTTAATCGTAGAAATTATTGCTATACCGTTTGGTTTAATATGCTGCACCAAATTTAGTATAAATTGCTGTACGTTTTCTACATGCTCAATAACCTCAAGACAAATTACCACATCATATAGCTTATTGCTCTTTAATTCTTCTATAGTAGATTGTAAATAATTTATCTTTACACCGTTTTCCTTAGCATAAGCAGTTGCTGTTTCAATGTTACTTTGCAGTGCATCAATAGCCGTAACGTTAAAACCTTGCGCCGCTAGAGGAGTTGCAATTAATCCTCCCCCACAACCTACGTCTAATATTTCTAATTTAGAAATATCGTTGTAATGTGAGGTTATTTTCTCTATTATATACTCAAGACGAATAGGGTTTATACAGTGTAAGATACCGAAATCTCCGTCCTTATTCCACCAATTATGAGAAATTTTCTCAAATTTTTCTAATTCTTTTTTATCAATTGAAGACATAGTCTATAGGTATATTATATGATTCTTTCCAATGTCATCCCGTGGCTTCTTGACTACAGGATCCAGAAACAATTTTATAATACTAACAATTTTAGTATTTTTCCTGGATTTCTGCTTTCACTGGAATGACATGAATATTATCCCACTGTGCAACAAATATATATAATATATTGAGATGACTTTAATAATACTAGCCTTAATTTTAATTAGCTGCATATTTGCTCCCCTTGGCTGCATTGCCTTATGGAAGAGATATATTTATTTCAGTGACGGACTTGCTCATAGCAGTTTTTTAGCAGCTAGCATAAGTATTATAGCACATTTCCCATTAATATATTCAGGCATAATAGTTGCGATTCTTTTTTCGTTTTTTGTGTTCATTTTTAAAAATAATGCTGAAAAAAATGCAGTTATTAACTTAATTTCTAGCTTTATGTTAGCTATAGCTTTAGTTATTAATTATTTTACTTCTTTGCAAAATAATATAGTAAATTTGTTGTTTGGAGATATTTTATCTGTATCTTTTAATGATTTTATTATACTTGCAATAGTGTTAATAACTATTATAGGTTTTATAATATATTTTTATAATCAAATTCTTCTTATAATTATCAATAGGGATATTGCGGTTATAAAAGGCTTAAAGGTTAATATTATTGAGCTAATATTTTTACTTTTGCTCTCATTATCGGTATTTTCTGCTATAAAGATTGTTGGGGTACTTATGGTGACTGCTATTTTACTTATTCCTGCTATGATCGCACGGTTTATGTCATATAGTCCCTCTCAGATGATTATAATATCAATTCTTATCTCTTTATTTATTAATTTTTGTGCTGCACTGAGCTCTTTCTATTTTGATCTGCCTTTAACTCCAATATTTATCATAATAGGTGTGTTGATTTATGGTTTGCTGTATTTAAAGCAATTATTTGTGGATTAACGTAGTAGTTAGTTGGACGAATGTTCAGGATGTCATTCCCGCGTAGGCGGGGAATTTAGTAAACCATATAAAAACCTTGTTTTATATGGTTATCAAGTATGTACTATATACTATTTATTGTGGATTCCCTCTTTCGTGGGAATGACATCCTGAGCGTATTTTGTGAAGCATGTGTAATAACGCCGATCAAGTCGATGGATGTTGAGAAGTTAATTCACAATGATTCCTACTTTAAAAACTACCAAATAGTGCTATTAATATTACTTTACTTGTATATAAGGAATATTGTCTATTAAGTTGTGTTATACCTTCTTCAAGGCTTGTCTTAGGCTTATATTTCGATTTTTTAATGCCTTCTTCAATTTTTTCCTATTTGGTGTATTGAGAAATTCAATAGTATAATCAATATCTTCTTGGGTTTCATAAAATTCTGTAATAGTTATCTTATCTTGTTGCCAAGTCTGTAGTAAACTTATTAGATATTTTCTAGTGACTACAAATGATGCTATTATGTACTGACATATATTTTCCTTTTGTAAAAATTCATTGTATATACCTATCCACGTTTTTCATTATTTCAAGATAGTCAATCTTACCATTTGCAAGCAGAGGTATTTCTGAATCGGTAATAATTACTTTCGGTAAATGTAATAAAGAAATTTGAGCTTTAGATACGACATCTGTAAAGTTTTTGCTATTTATAATGGAACCGGTAGTAAATAAAATAATCTTTTCTCCGTGTGTTTTGTCAGGGACAGAAATAGCGGCATGCAGAGAGTCAGGATCAATCTCACTTGCAAGTTCTTCAATTTTTGTAAGAGATATCATGTACCCTGCTATTTTAGCAAAGTGCTTAACACGTCCTAAAATTGTTATATATCCTTCAGAATCTATTTTGACTATATCGTTGGTGTCGTACCATTCTCTATAAGTATGGTTATTTTCTGATTCTAAGTAACCAAGCATTATATTAGGTCCCCTGATGAATAAACGTTCCCCTTCATTTATTCCTTCTACTTTTTCAAGTTTATAATCAATTTTTGGTAATAATCTTCCGACCGTGCCTGCTTTATTGTGCATAGGAGTATTACAAGCTATAATAGGTGATGCTTCTGTAATCCCATATCCTTCAAAAATACGTATGCCGTATTTATTAAGCCAAAATTTTCTTGTAGATTCTTTTAATTTTTCGCTACCGGCAAATATATAGCGTAATGAGTAAAAATCATATGGGTGAGCGTAATTAGCATAACCATTTAAAAAAGTATCGGTAGAAATTAATATGGTTGCGCCGACATCGTATATAACTTCAGGAATAGTACTATAATTTAGTGGAGAAGGATATAAAAATAGCTTAATACCGTTTAAAGTTGTAATAATTGCACCTCCAAGACCAAAACAATGAAATAAAGGTAATGAGTTAAATACTATATCTTCAGGGCTAAAAGGTACTTTAGCAGTTATTTGATATCTATTAGTTTGTAAATTTCTGTGAGATAGTAATACGGCTTTAGGTTCTCCTTCAGTACCTGAAGTAAAAATGATCACTGACGGTTTTTCGTCATCACGATTACGACACAAATAATTGTAATAAGTGTGTGCAAAATAACTACCTATTTTGGCTTTTAGTTTTAGAGCTATACTAATCTGATTTGTAAAATCTTCTAAATATATTATTTTAATACCGAAATCTAATAAGTTGGTTATCAATTCATGTAAATTTGCTTTCTCGATAAATTGTTTTGAGGTGTAAACTACTTTGATTTGTGCAAGTTTACAGGACTTAATAATAGTACTTATGCTGCTACTCCAATTAATTATAGCAGGAACATAATCGCTAGATTGCATAGCATAAAAAGCAATTAATGTATTTGTGGTATTAGGTAACATTAAGCCTAAATTTCTGCCAAAGATGTTGTTCGTTTTGATTAAATTACCGAGAATAAAAGATTTTAATATTAACTCTCGATAAGTAACCACATTATTTTCAAAATCATCAACTATTTTTTTCTTAAATCCATGAATTTTAGCGGCTTCTATAAGAGACGAAAATAAAGTATTTTTATAGTCTGAACTCTCAAACATCATGTCAGCCATGATATCATAAAGAGTCCTCGCTATATAACTGCGTCGTTCTTGATTACTTACAGCATTCATATTAGCAAATTTTACCGGCGGTAAAACCGTTATAGTAATTTTAGGGAATATTTTTCTTTTTAATATGTGTTTTAATTTTGATAAGTGAGTAAATTGAGTTCCGTCTATTCTAACCGGTAAAATGGTAGCACCGGCTTTATCGGCAATCATGCCCGGACCTTCATAAATTTTCATTAAAGAGCCGGTAACGCTTATCCTACCTTCTGGAAAGATAGCGACTTTTTGTTCTTTTTGTACTTCTTTTATTAAGGTCTTTATTGCCATTGGATTACTTGGATCAACCGGCAAAGTTTTTGCCATACGTAAAAATGGTTTAATCCACCATATTTTTTGTATATCGGGACTAATTGCAAAAGTCATTTCTTCACGTAAGTAAGTAGCAATTAGTGGTGGATCAAGATATGAAATATGATTAGCAACTACTACTACTTTTTTGCCTGCTTTTTGAAAATTTTTAAATCCTTTAACTTCAACCTTATACATAAGGTCAAAACAGATTTGTAATATTCTCCGCAATAGTGTATACGGAATAATTTTAACTTCAGGTATTAATTGGTAAATATGTATAGTAACGATTATATTAGCTAGGCTAATAAATAATATAATCCAGGGTATAGTGAAATTTAGGTAAAATAATAAAGATAAAATAATTGTTGATCCCATCATGAAAATGGAATTGATAAGATTGTTAACAGCAATAATTCTGCTACGATGAGCAGGGTTTGCGTAATGCTGTAATATTGCAAAAAGTGGAACGAGATATAAACCGCCTATTGCTGCTAAGAAAAATAAATCGATAACTATGCGCCAATTATGTCTTTTCGATAAAAATACTAAAATACTTTTTAGTTGAGTAGGTTCGTAGTTAACTGAACTAATTCTACTTGCAAAGAATAAATCAATACCGAAAATACTGATACCTAGTGCTGAAATAAATAGATATTTAACGGTAATTTCATCTTCAAATATTTTGCTACATAAAAACGCACCAACCCCAACACCAAGGGAGAAAACTGCTAAGAATAAGTTAGCAACATTCTCATCGGCTTTAAAAGTTATCTTAGCAAGTAAAGGTATTTGAGAAATTATAGCAGCTCCGATAAACCAAAACCATGAAATGCCGAGTATAGCTAGATATATCTGTTTTTTTGCTTTAGCATATTTAATCATGTTGATGCTTTCATCTATAATATTTAAATTTATTTTAATATCACGATTTGCGTTACCCGATTTTGGTACAAAAAGGCTTGTAATGAAGCCGAGAAAGGCAATGGTAATTAAGGAATAAATTATAAAATTATTGCTGATTGTATAATAGCTACCGATTATAGTACCGATAAAAATACTGAGAAAAGTTCCAGCTTCAACAAAGCCGTTAGCTCCAAGTAATTCGTATTTATTGAGGTGATCGGGTATTACGCTATATTTGATTGGACCGAAAAAAGTAGAGTGTATACCCATTAAGCAAATAGAACAAAACAGTATTAGCAGATTATTATAATGAAATCCATAAATTGTAAAGGCAATTATACCGATTTCACAAATCTTAATTATTTTAATAAGATTAGCACGTTCATATTTATCGGCAATTTGTCCTGCTATGCTTGCGCATATTATAAAGGGTAGTACAAAAGTAGCATTAGCAATTAAAACAAGTAGATTATTATATTTACTTAAAGCTCCTGAAATACTGTAAGTAATAAGAATTACAATAGCATTTTTTAATATATTATCATTAAGACAACCACATAATTGTATTATAAAATTTGGTAAAAATCGTCTATCTTTGAAAAGATATAATTTATTTGTGTCCATAACATCAAAATACTATGAAATTTATATTAATATGTCAAATCGGGTTTATTGCCAATATTATTCTTTTCCTTTTGGACTTTTTTCCTTCTTTGTAAATTCTTCTTTAAGGCAATTGATAAGTCATTAAATTTGGCCGTTGATTTGACGCTTTTCGGTTTTTCTTTAGTATCTTCGATAGATGACATAAATAATTATCTTTTCAGGGTAACATTATTATATTATACTATCGATATTTTCAAAAATAAAACTATAAAATAAATATCTATGAATCAAAGTAATATAATATCTCCTGAGTTACTGGATGAGAGAAAAAATATTGCAAGGCAAGGGGGCGGTGAAGCTAGAATCAATGCACAACATCACAAAGGTAAGTTAACTGCACGTGAGCGGATAGAAGTATTATTAGATCCAAATAGCTTTACCGAAACAGGTATGTTTGTAGCACATAGATGCGCTAATTTCGGGATGCAGGATAAAAAGTTTTTAGGTGACGGTGTTGTAACGGGACACGGTACAATAAATGGTAGGTTGGTATTTATTTATAGCCAAGATTTTACCGTACTCGGGGGCTCACTCGGTGAATATCATGCTAAGAAAATCTGTGATATTATCGATCAAGCTATAGCAACCGCTGCTCCCGTAATCGGTATTAACGATTCAGGAGGAGCAAGAATTCAAGAAGGTGTAGATGCGCTTGCCGGATACGGTGAATTATTTCAGCGTAATGTTTTAGCTTCAGGTGTTATTCCACAAATTACTTTAATTATGGGACCTTGTGCCGGTGGTGCAGTATATTCTCCTGCCTTAACCGATTTTATATTTATGGTTAAGAATAGTTCTTATATGTTCGTAACCGGTCCTGATGTAGTAAAAACTGTTACGGGTGAAGAAGTGAGTCAAGAAAAGCTCGGCGGTGCTAGGATGCATACCACTAAAAGCGGCGTTGCCGATCTTGCATTTAACAATGATATAGAAGCATTGCTCGAAATTCGTAAGTTCTTTAATTTCCTACCGTCATCCAATCGTAGTCCTCTTCCTGTTCGTTCGACTGTTGATCCTGCCGATAGAGTCGATATGTCTCTTAGCACGTTAATACCTAATACTCCTAATAAGCCTTATGATATGAAAGAGCTTGTTGAGCGTATCGTTGATGAGGGAGAATTTTTTGAACTGCAACCTGATTTTGCTAAGAATATCATTATTGGTTTTGGTTATATGGAAGGTTATCCGGTAGGTTTTGTTGCTAATCAACCATTACATTTAGCCGGATGTTTAGATATAAATGCTTCAAGAAAAGCAGCAAGATTTATTAGATTTTGTGATGCTTTCAATATTCCTATAGTGAGCCTTGTGGATGTACCTGGATTTTTACCTGGTACATCTCAAGAGCATGACGGTATTATTAAACATGGTGCTAAACTGTTATATGCTTATGCTGAAGCTACAGTGCCGAAGATTACCGTAATTACCCGTAAAGCCTACGGGGGGGCTTATATAGTAATGAACTCTAAGCATCTTAGAGGCGATATAAACTATGCTTGGTTTAATTCTGAAATCGCTGTTATGGGTGCAGAGGGAGCAGCCGAGATAATATTTAAGGAAGAATGTAAAGCCCCTGAAGCTAAAAAACAAAAAATCGATGAATATAGAAAAGTAGTAACTTCACCTTTTGTTGCAGCATCTAGGGGATATTTAGATGATATTATAAGACCGCAAAATACTAGATGGAGAATATGTAAGGCATTAAATTTCTTACGTACTAAAAAGGTAGAATTACCTTGGAAAAAGCATGATAATTTGCCGCTATAAATGTTATTCCCGTGTAGGTGAATCTAAAAAAGTAATAAAAAAATGCTAAAAATTAGCATTTTAAACTGGATTGTTTCCATTCTATGTAGTGTCATCGCAATGACAAAAAAAGTCGATCTATGCGGGAATGACATTGAGAATCAGGCAATAAAGACAGCTGCAGTATGACAGTAATGAAAAAATTTGAATATAAATATTGGATAGTTAATATGAAAACAACAATTCCGCCTCCTTTAGAGCTTACAAAAATACTGGAAATAATATATATGAAACATCCTATTCCTAAAGATCAAAATAGTAATAAATTAGTGAATGCATATACAGTTACTAGAATTATTAGAGATATTAAAGAAATTAAGGATACATCTACAGTTTCTATGACTCTGGTAACTCCTATTACTCCACATGCGCCAACTTTAGATAACAAATTTTATCATTTGGAAAGTCAAAATTATTATTTATGTTATATAAAGCATACACTTATTAGTCCTATTAAACACTTAGCAGAAGAAGCTCTAACTCTTGTACCTGTGCAAGTTCAAGATATATATGCGCAATGCCGTTAGAAAAAAGTAATATATATGCTATTCTTGAAGAAAATAGTAATAATAAATATGGAATGTATTGGATTAATAACTGAGTTTGTTTAATTATTTAGATCTTATTAAGTTAAGAATAAAGCTTATTTTATAATAAAAACTATGAATAAACCATTATTTGATAAAATTTTAATTGCTAATCGTAGTGAAATTGCTGTTAGGATAATACGTACCTTAAAAAAGATGGGTATAAAGTCTGTTGCAGTATATTCTGAAGCAGATACAAACTCGATATATGTGCAGCATGCGGACGAGGCTTATTATATAGGCGATTCTCCTGCAACGGAAAGTTATTTATCTATTAAAAATATTATTTCGGCGATTCGTGAAAGTGGGGCAAGTGCAGTACATCCAGGTTATGGTTTTTTATCGGAAAATCCGAATTTTGCCAATATTCTTAAAAGAGAAGGGGTAGTTTTAATAGGTCCTAGTGCTACAACCATTAAGAAAATGGGTGATAAAATCGAAGCAAAGAAAATTGCGATAGAGGCAGGCGTTAGTACCGTTCCCGGTTATATGGGAACTATAAAAGATGTTAAACAGGCAGTAGATATTGCCAAAGAAATAGGTTTCCCGATAATAGTAAAAGCGGCTGCCGGTGGAGGTGGGCGTGGTATGAGAGTGGTGAATAATCCTGCTGAAATGGCAAATGCTTTTGAGTCGGCAAAACTTGAAGCAGCCAATAGTTTTAGTGATGATAGATTATTTATTGAGAAGTTAATTCAAACTCCCCGTCATATTGAAATTCAGTTACTTGCTGATCAATACGGTAATAGTGTATGTCTTGGAGAGCGTGAATGTTCAATACAGCGTCACCATCAAAAAGTAATCGAAGAAGCACCAAGTTCTTTTATTACTGAAGATGTAAGACAAGAAATGTATAAACAGGTGATATCTTTATCTCAAAAAGTTGGATATTATTCTGCAGGTACTGTTGAGTTCATAGTAGATAGCAATAAAAATTTCTATTTTTTAGAAATGAATACTAGGTTGCAAGTGGAACATCCTGTTACTGAGCTAATTACCGGTATAGATATTGTTGAAGAAATGATAAAAATTGCTGCCGGTGCAAAATTATCTTTTACGCAAGATGATGTAAAATTAAAAGGTTGGGCATTTGAATCACGAATTTGTGCTGAAAATCCAAGCCGAGGTTTCTTACCTTCTAGCGGTAGAATTATAGCTTACTCTGAACCTGCAAAGAGTCCTAATATCCGTATAGATACAGGGATCGGGCTTGGCGGTGAAGTAAGTATGTTTTATGATTCGATGATTGCAAAATTATGTACTTACGGTGAAACAAGAGAGCAAGCAATTGAGGTAATGCGTTCTGCTTTGAGTTCTTATATAATTAACGGTATTGCTCATAATATCAGTTTCTTAGAAGCAGTAATGCTACATCCGCGTTTTGTTAGCGGTGATATTTCTACTGCCTTTATTCAAGAAGAATATCCTGACGGTTTTTCAGGAGCTAGTCTAACCTCAGAAGTAACAACCGTATTTCTAGCAACAGCTATTTTCATTTATATATCGGAACAAAGACGTGCTTCTTTAATTTCTGGCAATATTAATAATCAAGCTAATAAAATAGGTACTAGATGGGTAGTAACTATCGATGATAAACTATTCCCTGTATTAATTACACCTGTTGAAAACGGCTATAATATACGTCATGAAAGCGACCGAATATATATTCGTAGTAACTGGAATTTAGGTAATGAACTTTTTACAGCTATAATTAACGGTAAAAAGACAAATGTGAAAATTGAGAATATCAGAACCGGTTATTTATTATCACATGCCGGTATTAGTGTAAAAGCATTTGTGCGATCTCCGCGTATATCGGAACTTGAAGCTTTGATGGTCTCAAAAGTAGTAGTAGAAGAAAATACTGAATTACAAGCTCCTCTAAGCGGTCAGATTGTATCGATAAAAGTTATGGAAGGGCAGCAAGTAATAGCAGGGCAAGAAATTATGGTTTTAACTGCTATGAAAATGGAAAACCTGATTCTTGCCGAAAGAGACGGGAAAATAGCTAAAATTTATGTTAATGAAAAGGATAATGTTGTAAGAGGACAGATATTGTTGGAATTTGCTTGATATACTCATTTAATTTAAAAAATTGTTACAGTATATTTTAGAAAGCTCGATATAAGCGAATTTTCGAGGATTTGCCTTTGCTCACGTGGTATCTAAGCTCTACAAATTCATATTTAAATTCATCGTGTTTGGCACTTTCTGAAATATGCTGCATATTGTTTTTTGCTTATAATCTATATGCTGAGGCTATAAGCTTCAAAGTGTCTTGTTCTTTTTAAGTTAAACTTAGTCTATCTACTATTCATTTATTCAGCATATATCCAAGTCAAAATTTAAAATATTTTGTTTACCTTATTATATGCCTCTAATAGCTTCTATAAATTCTTCTTGATTAAGGTGACACTGTCCTAAATAATATTGTGCTTCTTGATAATAATTAGAGCGGTTTTATATTTATCTAAATTGTAAAAAGAACTACCGTAATAAAATACAGCATTTTGATAGAGCGAGTGGTTATTAAGGATCTGACTATAATATTTTATTAGTTTCTATAAATTTTTCTTGTTGAAAGTAACACTCTCCTATATTAAACAGTGCATAAGGATAAGAGATATACTATTTTTATCTATTTTTTGCTATAAGCTTCTTTCTATAGCTTCTTTTCTACCGTAAAATAATGATTTTCTTCCATAAATGTAGATTAAGATATATTCTCTCTATATTTTAAGATTTGTAAAAAGTATATTTTAGCATGAAATGTGATAACCATGGTTCATGGTAATATATTGGTTACAAGTTGTAAGTTTTGTTGCTAGGCTGCATATGTCATTCTTAGCTAAAGGCAGGAATCTAAGTTTTTCTAGTGCCGTATTACAGCTTGACCACGGGCACGGTGTGACAATAAAGGTTATTTCCTACCTATGCTGGAATGACATAGCTACTGTACGAAAGCCTAGCAACAAAGCATTCAGTCACTGAAATGATGATATGTTAGCTAGAGCGACATTAAGTTAACTATTAAACTCAGAATCACATATCTTAACTTTACTGCCTCAAGAAGTTCCATCCAGCTCACTTAAGGCCCTCAAGAGAAAAAGTACGAAATATACCTTAAATTTACCTTTTATATGCAGTTCTTCCAAAACAGCAGCGAATCTTAGTAGATTAGAACCGAAATAACTAGTATTAACATAACCGGCTTTTTCATCAATAAAATACTTTACTAAAGTTAAACTTTGGTTTTGTATTGCTTGTATTACATTAATGTTAGTGCAATTAAATCATCAGTTTGCTGATAATTTTTTTTCTGAATTGCAAATTCTAGTGCTTTGTATTTATCTACCTTTCTATGTAATATTATATTTATTAGGTTCATTTGAACTTATATGAAATGCATTACCTTCCTCAGGATGGATTTCATTAATGTATTTATCTCAATATTCTTTAGTTATTACATTTGTGGTTTCTGATTCTGTTTTAGTAGTTTTCGGCTGATTAGTTTAAATCCAAGAACCTTTTTCCCCCTTGGAGTTACGGAGGAGTGTTTCTACATAATTTACCTAATTTATAGTATACTAATATATTAACCTAAGTACATTATCAATATCTTAATTGATAGTATAATAATTTACTATCTTTTAATCTTAAGTTGTATTTTATGGTTCTCTAATTCTATTTCATTGACATAATCGGGGGTAAAGTCTTTAGCAAACTCGCTTAAAGTTTGTTCTTTAATATAATCTCCATAAATGTTGATTATTTTAGATAAATCGGACTCGCTTATTATCTCAATTAAAATCCTGTCAGTGATAGAACAATCGGCATCTTTACGAGCTTGTTGTATGAAGCGTACAATATCTCTAGCTATTCCTTCTTTTATTAATTCAGGCGTTAGCTCTAAATCAAGTATTAACAAACTGCTATTGTCTGCAAAACTTGCGGCTCCTTTAATATGTGAGTAAGGCTCTAAAACTAGCTTATATTCTTCACTCTTTAAGGTTTCGCCGCATATAGCTAAAGCACTTGCAGTAGCTTCCCACTCGCCTTTTTTAGAAGCGGCTATAATTTCTTTCATTTTATAAGGCAAACGTTTACCGAGCATAGGGAAATTAAGCGATAATTTTGTAGTTGCATAATTCTCTAGATCATCACGATAAATTATCGCCTTAACATTAATCTCGTCTTTAATTAAATCTTCAAAATCTTTAAGTTTATCATTATGTTTACTGATGATAGTTATACTAGCAAGCGGTTGTCTTACTCGTACATTTTCATTACTTCTAATAAATAGACTATTGCTGCAAATATCAAGGACAGTATCCATAGTAGCAACTAGCTCGTGATTTACCTCAAAGTTTGAGAGCTTGGGATAGTTGCATAGGTGGACTGATAAGTTGTCATTCCTGCATCCTCTTATACCATCCTGCGATTTGATTATGGGATCTTGTGCCCCAGGTTTATCTCCTGAGATACCGTAGTCAAGCTGCGGGATGACAGTATTGTGTAACCCCAAATATATTGCTTCGGAAATCATAGGCACTAGTGCCGACATCGCAATAGCCATGGTCTCTAAACATGAATATAGAGTATTATAAGCATTTTGTTTATCTGCATCTTTTTCACTTTTCCAAAACCTTGCTCGGCTTCGTCTTATATACCAATTATTTAACACTTCGAAAAATTCTGATACTTGATGATAAGCTGCTTGCGTATCAAAATTATCTAAACTTTTTTCAATTTTTTGTACGGCTATTTTAAGTTTAGATAATATATAAATATCAAGCACGTTTTCAGAAGCAAAATCAGACTTGCCTTTAAGTGAATCGGCATTAGCATACATCGTAAAGAAATGGTAGGCATTCCAAATCGGTTTGATGAATAAACGCAGTGTATCAAATACCATCTTACCATCTTTATCGATTAACAGCTCCTGACCTTTAACAACGTTTGAAGATAGCATTGTAATTCTTAAAGCATCAGAGCCGTATTTATCAAATAGCTCCAGCGGATCCGCATAGTTATTAAGACGCTTTGAAAGTTTTTGACCGGTAGTGTCTAAAATCACGCCGTGGCATATACAGTTTAAAAACGGTGGACGATCAAATAAAGCGGTAGATAGCACCATTAAAGTATAGAACCATCCGCGTGTTTGTGCCACATACTCAACTATAAAATCAGCTGGAAAATGATCCTCAAACCACTTTTTATTTTCAAAAGGGTAGTGGGCTTGCGAATAAGGCATAGAGCCACTTTCAAACCAGCAATCAAACACATCTTCTATTCTACGCATTGTTGATTTACCGGTTGGATCATCAGGATTGGCACGAGTCAGTTCATCGATAAACGGACGATGTAAATCAGTAACTTTAACGCCAAAATCTTTCTCTAATTCCTCTATAGAACCGTAAACATCTATGCGTGGATATTTTGGATCATCGGACTTCCATACAGGCAATGGGGTTCCCCAAAATCTATTACGACTTATAGACCAATCACGGGCATTTTCAAGCCACTTACCAAACACATTATCTTTAACGTGGGAAGGTATCCAGTTAATTTGCTGATTTAACTCTACTATTCTATCTTTAAAGTTTGTTACTTTTACGTACCATGATGGAACGGCCTTATATATAAGAGGTGTATCGGTACGCCAACAATGAGGATAATTATGAATATACTGCTCGGTTTTTAGCCAATTTCCTTGCTCTTTAAGTTTGATTATTATTTTGTCATTTGCATCAAATACTTGTAAGCCCTCTAAATCAGGAATTTCTTTAGTAAACTTACCGCTATTATCAACAGGACAAACTAGCTCAATGCCTTTTGATTCACAAAGTATTTGGTCATCTTCACCAAAGCCTGGAGCCATATGAACAACACCTGTGCCGTCACCCTCAACGACAAAATCGCAGGCAAATATCTTAAAGCTATTTGGATGATTCTCGAAATAGTTGAATAAAGGTTTGTATCTTAATCCTTCAAGCTCTGAGCCTTTAATAATAGTAAATTGCTCATCACCTTTTAATTCTAATTCTTTAGCATATTTAGAAACTGATGCAGCAGCGATAATATAACAAATATCATTTTTAGGGACTAATGCATAATCTATATCACTACCAACTGCAAGGGCTAGATTTGCAGGCAGTGTCCAAGGTGTTGTCGTCCAAGCAAATATACGATATTCTTTATATTCACTATGCGGTAGTTTGTCTCTTAACATGAAACTCACCGTTACTGCTTTATCGGCTCTCTCACGATAAGAATTATCAAGTCTTGTTTCAAAATGAGAAAGCGGCGTTTCGCATGCCCAAGAATAAGGCATTACCCGCATAGATTCGTACAATAACCCCTTATTATATAGCTCCTTAAATGCCCAAAGGACGGATTCCATAAAATGCGTATCCATCGTTTTATAAGAATTTTTAAAATCCACCCATCGTGCTTGACGAGTTACATATTGCTCCCACTCACCGGTATATTTCATTACCGAAGCTCTGCAATGACTATTAAACTTCTCTATACTGAAGTTAGTTATTGCAAGACGCCCTGAAATGCCAAGCTCTTGCTCTGATTGCATTTCTGCAGGAAGACCATGACAGTCCCAACCAAAACGACGCTCGACTTTTTTACCTTTTATGGTTTGGTATCTAGCATATACGTCTTTAATAAAGCCGGTAAGCAAGTGACCGTAATGTGGCAA
Organism: Rickettsia canadensis str. McKiel; assembly: GCF_000014345.1. Taxonomy (NCBI): domain Bacteria; kingdom Pseudomonadati; phylum Pseudomonadota; class Alphaproteobacteria; order Rickettsiales; family Rickettsiaceae; genus Rickettsia; species Rickettsia canadensis. Next base: position 381,528 of record NC_009879.1, read on the forward strand.
ACCGTTTGCAAAAGGCGGACCGTCATAAAAGATAAATTCGGCATCTTTTATTCTATTATCAATAGATTTTTGGAATATATTATTATCTTGCCACAATTTTAGTATTTCTCGTTCTATAGCTGCAAAATCAGCATTTGAACTAACTTCAGGATAATATTTAGTATTTGTCATGATTGAGAAATTATTATAATAGTTTGGTTTATAATAATAGATAATGATCAAGAGATAAATACATAATTTGTACTAAACTATTTAATTTTAGGAGACAAATGAAAACTAAAGAACTTTCTAACAATAATATTATTAACAAGCAAATTAATAATGATAACCAAGCTGTGTTATCTCCTATTCTGGATATAGTCGGAATATTTTCAAAATATAAGAAAATAACGAGCTTTCTTTTGAAGAAATAAGAGATTGAGCTTGGAGAGAAATCTTGAAGATAATTATTGGGCTAAAGCATTAATAAACATCGAACAATAACTGTAGTGGTTATCAGCATAAGAATCAGAAAAGTTTCTTAAATAAAATATTTTTTGATAAAAATTAGCGAATCAAAACAATATTACAACTGAATTACAAGCTAGCCCAAGCTTTGTCTGCTGTATATACCTGATAATTAATTTTACCCATAATATATTTACGTAAACATTCTAACTATGGGAATATTTGAAGGGTCGAGTAGTTTTCTCATCTGTGAGAAAGTTTTTACTATATTTTCTACGGAATTCTCAATAAATTTATCAGTATCAATATAATGTTCCGATTCGTCTTGAATATAAACAAGAATAGACGAGACATAAACCGAGAGTAATACACTTCTTTTAGTGTAGTAATTAAAATCAAGAGATTTATCGCCGGCATAACGCCAAATAGTATCACAGCTACGGAATGCAACCTTAGCACCTTGTATTGGGTTTAATGCAAAATAAGCAGCATTCTTACTATGAATAATAGGGAGTGTCGATTTGATTCTGATCTTTATTGCTAAAGATATTTTCTCTCTTATTTTTGCCGGTTCTTCTATTATGCTTAAGCTTTCTAGTAAAATTTTATCTAAATAGCTCTCACAGAATTCTACTATTTCAGATAACCCTTCCGGAAAAAGTATTAAGCTATAGCCTTTGTCAAAGCCACACTTTTCTTCTGCTTCTTTAAGTAGCTTATTATTCCATTCATTAAACGGTAATAATTCTAATGAAGATTGCACAAAGCTTAATTTTTTAATATAGTATTCTTCCTGGATGCTCATATTTTTAACCTTGACATATAACTTAATTATAGGTTATAGTTTAACATAGTGCAAACCACAATATCTTTTAAGGAGAGTAATTTTAGTGATACTAGTGAATGTTCACGCCGGTAATTGTGACAATACGCTTAAGAATTTTAAGAAAAAGCTACAAAGAGAGCTTTATTTTCGTAAGATGAAGGAACAGCGTTATTATGAAACGCCTTCAGCAAAACGTGTCCGTAAAGCACAAGAAGCAGCGAGAAGACAAAGAAAATTTGCTCGTAAAAAAATGTTTGATGAATAAAATTTCAAACTATTTTAATACTAAATTAAAGCTAGAAATATTAATGTTTCTAGCTTTTTTGTTATGTAGATTACTCTAGTACGAAAGTTACCCCAATATCATTTCTGCGCAAGTGTTATTGCATAACTTTTAAAAGACTTATTACTTTTTCTATATTTTCTTCTTCAACTGCAGTAAAAAAATATTTTGTTCTATATCCATTACTTGAGTGTTATATTTTGCACTATTCTTTTCAAGAAAATCTCTCATTTGCTTATTTATGTAATCAAATCTTAGGGTACACATATAAGTGGTTGCGCATAAAATCTAGTATTAATAATATTAGAATCAAACCCTTTATCTGGTAATAATTGAGGCATTGGGACATTGTTGTTTATATTGGAATAATGAAAGGTTGTATTTACTGTACACTCTTAAATTAATATCAGTTCCGTTCTCTAAAAGAGCTATAACTTATATTACCGTCCTGTATGGCTTCTATAAGTTTCTCATTTATTGAATTTGGTTTTTTATTAATCATAAATTAACCCTTAATTTGTTAACATTTAGTATATGTTTAGAATAGAATAATTATTTGATTAGTAAACCCAAAAGATTAAGAACTTTAACGGTATTGTAATATAAAGATTGATATTGTCATTGCACGCGACTGTAAGGAGCCTGGTGCTCCAGAAAAAAATTAAACAAATGCTATAAATTAGCATTTTTACTGGATTGCTTCAGCAATTACTTCATAATTTTTCTCGCAATGACGTAGACTTTTTAAGTCATCAATACATTATTTAGCAATACCATTTCACTATAGAACTTGAAATGTTTCCAATTAACTTTTTTTATGTTATAAAGAACTCTTATAGTTAGTAATATAAACAGTATTGATGCTTAGTTATTTTAAACAAAATCTACGTTCTTATTTTTCTAGTAGAATGCTGATTTTTATTTTAATGGCATCTTCCGTTATTGTCGCCTGTGCTACTTTTTATGTGATATCTTTAGAATCGAAGAGTTTTAGTACGATTATTGGGTTTTTATTAGTTGATTTAGCAGTTTTTTTAATTTTAGGTATTTTACTCACTCAAAAATTCTTTGCTAAAAACAATAATAATGATACTTCTAAATTACAAAATCGTATTGTAATTGCCTTTAGTTTAGTCGCTGCTATTCCAACCATCATTGTTTCAGTATTTTCTGTTTATTTTTTTAATCTTAGTGTTCAAGCATGGTTTGATAAGAAGATTTCTACGGTCCTTGATCAATCGGTAATAGTTGCAGAATCTTATATTGCTGAGCATAAATTACAGCTAAAAGAGACGGCTTTAGCTGTTGCTGAAGATTTAGGTGATATGTATTATGATTTAATTCATAATCCTGCTTTGTTTACTAAAACGCTTAATACCGAAGCAGAGATGCGTTCGCTTGATGAAGCAATAGTTTTAAACAAATCTACCAATACTATAGTAGCTAATAGTTATTTAAGTTTTTCTTTGTCGTTTGCAACTATCCCTGCACATTTAATTAAAAAAGCAGATTTAGGTGAACCGGTGGAAGTAAAATCCGATCCAACCAAAATAAGAATGCTGATTAAATTAAAAGAATATAATGATGTATATTTATTGGTTGGTAGATTAGTAGATAATAAAATTATTGATCATATAGATGCAACTAATGGAGCGGCTGCCGAGTATAATAGTCTTAAAAATGAAATAGATAATATACAAATCAAGTTCTCTATAATGTTTATTTTTATCGCCTTATTACTTCTGTTTGTAGCTATAAGTTTCGGGGTTATATTTACTGCTAAAATAGTAAACCCTATTAAAAAATTAGTTACTGCAACCGATAAAGTTAAAGACGGTGATTTAACAGTACAAGTGCCTGAAAATGAAGTAGATAAAGACGAAATAGGAACGCTTTATGCAGCGTTTAATAGAATGA